>NZ_JHVI01000014.1:0-70065 GCF_000620065.1 Meiothermus cerbereus DSM 11376
TGGCCTCGTCTTCGCTCGAGGCCCGGAGGGCGCGAGCATCCGATGAATTGCGGGAAAATTCATCGAGCAGTGCAATGGCCTCGTCTTCGCTCGAGCCTTGTGATATCCGCGTCCGCACCGCCCCCCACCCTACCCTGGGGGCCGGGCAGGAGCTCTGGGCCGAGCTACCCGCAGACGCGCTGGTGGTGCTGGATGAATAGGCTTATAGTCTGGTTCGGCGAACTCACCACCCCTGCCCAGCTCTACCGCCGGGGCTTGTGGTTCTTGCTACCTGCAGTGCTCTGGATTCTGGTGCTGCTGGTGATTCCGGGGCTCTCGCTGGTGGCCCTTTCCTTTGCCGAGCGGGGGCAGTACGGCGAGGTGGTCTGGAACTTCAATCTGGAGAACTACGCCCGCCTGCTGGGCTACGGCATCTTCGGCTGGAGCCCCGACACCATCCTGATCCTGCTTCGAAGCCTGTGGGTAGCCTTCGTCACCACCCTCATCTGCATCGTGCTGGCCTACCCCCTGGCCTTCTTCATCGCCAGCCGCCCGCCCCGCACCCGCTACCTCTGGCTGGCTTTGGTCATCATCCCCTTCTGGACCAATCTGGTCATCCGCACCTATGCCTGGCAGATGCTCCTGGCCCCCGACTTTCCCTTTGCCAGATTGGCCCAGGCCCTGGGGTTGCTACCCTCCGACACGGGCCTCTACCCTAGTCCGCTGGCGGTCTACATCGGCATGATTACGGCTTTCCTGCCCTTTGTGGTGATGCCCTTGTTCTCCAGCGTGGAGCGGCTGGACTGGAGCCTGGTGGAAGCCGCCCAGGATCTGTACGCCAGCCGCATCCGCACCTTCTTCCAGGCCATCTGGCCCCAGACCCTGCCGGGCCTCACGGTGGGCATCATCCTGACCTTTATCCCCGCCATGGGCATGTTCGTCATCCCCGACCTGCTGGGCGGGGCCAAGTACCTGCTGGTGGGCAACCTGATCCAGCAGCAGTTCTACGCCAGCCGCGACTGGCCCTACGGGGCCGCGGTCAGCCTGGGCCTGATGATTCTGACCCTGATCGGTCTGGCGATCTACCGCCGCCGGGGAAAGGACGTGGATCTGGTATGACCCCGGCGCAACACCTATGGCCCATAGCTCATCGCAGGGAAGCCGGTGGTCGTGCGCCACACGGCTGCGCTGCGCAGGGTCTGCGGGGGAACTGGAGGCCCACATGCGCCTGAATCCCCTGGTTGGCACCGTGGCCCTGGCCACCCTGGCCTTTTTGTACCTGCCCATGCTGGCGGTGGCCATCCTGTCATTCAACAAAACCCGCTATGGCATGCAGTGGTCGGGGTTCACCTGGGACTGGTACCTGCGGATGCTCTCCAACCCGGACATCCTGGAAGCCGCCCGCAACACCTTCGTGCTGGCGCTGGTCTCCACCCTGATCGCTACCGTGCTGGGAACGCTTTTTGCCATCGCCTTGGAACGCTACCCCTGGCCCCGGCAGAGCCAGGGCTTTCTGGAGAACCTGCTCTATTTGCCGGTGGTCACGCCCGACATCATCTTTGCGGTGGCTTTGGTGGTGGCCTTTGGGGCTTTTAGGGCGGTCTCGAGCCTCTTCGAGCCGGGCCTCTTCACCATGATTCTGGGCCACGTGACCTTCCAGATTGCCTTTGTGGCCCTCACGGTACGCAGCCGCCTCAAAATCCTGGGGCACGAGCTCGACGAGGCCGCCCGCGACCTATACGCCAGCTACGGCTACTACGTGCGCCGCGTTTTGTTGCCCTTGCTCACCCCGGGCATCGTGGCCGGGGCCATGCTGGCCTTCACCCTCTCGCTCGACGACTTCGTGATCAGCTTCTTCACCGCCGGCCCCACCTCGCAAACCCTGCCTTTGCTCATCTACGCCTCGGTGCGGCGGGGTGTCACGCCAGAAATTCACGCCCTCTCCACCCTGATTTTTCTGATTACGGTGCTGCTGGTGCTGCTCTCCGAACGCCTGACCCGGCGGTAAAATCCTGCAGTAAACTGACCCCACAAGGAGGAATATGAAACGCCTTTTAGCCCTGCTCAGCCTGCTGGCGCTGCCTTTGGCCCTGGCCCAACCCCGCGAGATGCGGCTTTTCATCTGGTCGGAGTACATGGATCCGGCCATCATCAAGGCCTTTGAGCAAAAGTTCAACCTGCGGGTGCGTATCGACCTCTACGAGTCCAACGAGGACATGCTGGCCAAGCTCCAGGCTGGGGGGGTCTCGCAGTACGACGTGATCGTGCCGGGCGACTATATCGTCCCCACCCTGATCCAGCTCAAGCTGATCCAGCCGCTGGACAAGAGCAAAATCCCCAACCTGAAAAACCTCGACCCCAAGTTTGCCAATCCCCCCTTCGACCCCGGCAACCGCTACAGCGCGGCCTACCAGTGGGGCATGTCGGGCATCATGTACCGCAAAGACCGCGTGCCCACCCCCACCAGCTGGAGCGTGATTTTGGGGCCGGGGGCCGACAAGCCCTTCGTGCTGATGGACTCCATCCGCGAGATGATGGGGGCCGCCTTGCGCTACCTGGGCTACAGCATCAACTCCAAAGACCCCAAGCAGGTTCAGGCTGCCGGCAAGGTTTTGCTCGAGGCCAAAAAGAACCCCCGCTTCCTGGGCTTTGAAGGCGGGGTAGGGGCCAAAAACCGGCTGGTAGCGGGCACCGCCACCTACGCCGTGGTCTACAACGGCGACGCCCTCAAAGCCGCCGACGAGAACAAGAACGTGGGCTTTGTGGTGCCCAGGGAAGGGGCTGCCTTGTTCCTGGACAACATGGCCATTCCAGCCAAAGCCCCCAACCCCCAGGCCGCCCACCAGTTCATCAACTTCATCCTGGACGCCAAAATTGGGGCCCAGCTTTCCAACTACAACCGCTACGCCACCCCCAACAAGGCCGCCCTGCCCTTCATCAACGCCGCCGACCGCAAGAACCCGGCCATCTACCCCGATGCCGCCACCATGCAGAAGCTCGAGTTCGTGCTCGACTTAGGCCGCGATACCCGGCTGTACGACGAGGTCTGGACCGCCGTGAAGAGCCGCTAAATCTAGGTTGTGGTGTATGGACGCGGTTTAGGGTGCAAGAAGCCGCGTCCTCACTTTTTTACGCTCCCATGAGGCCAGCCACCGTACTGCAATCACTACTCGACGAACCCCCACACGCTATTCCCAGCCTGCAGGTGGCGGTGGTACGGGGCGGAGAAATCGTCTACGCCCAGTCGTTTGGGTATCGCTACATTGACCCCGACCCCAGCCAGAATCTACCTGTCAACAACCAGACCCGCTTCCGGGTGGCCTCGATTTCCAAGCTGGTGGTGGCGCTGGGGGCGATGAAGCTGGTGGAGCAGGGAAAGCTCGACCTCGAGGCCGATGTGAGCGAGTACCTGGGCTTTGGCCTGCGCAACCCGGCCTTTCCCCAGGTGCCCATCCCGGTGCACAGCCTGCTTTCGCACACCTCCTCGCTCTGCGATGGTTCGTGCTATTCCATTCCCAGCCCCTATACGCTGCAGGATTTTTTTGATCCAGAAGGGCGTTTTTTTGAGGAGGGGGCCCACTTCGACCCCCACCACACCCCCGGCAGCTATGCCCGGTATTCCAACCTCAACACCGGCGTGCTGGGCACCCTGATTGAGGGTGTATCGGGCCAGCGTTTTGACCTGTTTATGGAGCAAGAAGTCCTGCACCCGCTGGGGATGGGGGGCGGGTTCAATGTGAGTCGGTTTACACCTGAGCAGATGGGCAATTTAGCCGTACTGTACCGCAAGCAAACCGGCGATGTATGGAATCCCCGCGGCCCCTGGGTGGCCCAGGTGGACGATTACCACGGAGCAGTACCCCCATGGCCCCTGACGCCAGACCCCGACGCCCCGGAGGGGCAGTTTATCGGCGTGGATTTGAGCAGCTACCAGCTCGGCAGCAACGCCACCTTCTTCTCGCCGCAAGGGGGTTTGCGGGCCTCGGCCCTCGAGCTGGCCCAGGTGGCTTTGCTGTTCATGGGCAAGACCCCGCCCATCTTGCAAGCCTCTACGCTGCAAGGGATGCTCGAGCCCCAGTGGACCTGGAACGGCCACAACGGCGACACCCTGGAGGGCCAGGCCCTGAGCTTTGGCCTGGGGGTCTGGCGCTTTACCCACACCCCCGGCCTGGACAGCCCATTAGGGCATCAGCCCCGGCCCTGGTATGGACATCTGGGCGATGCCTATGGCCTCCTGAGCGGGCTGCTGTTCGATCCAGAGGCGGGGAACGCCCTGGTTTACATCATTGGGGGGCAAGGCGCTGACCCCGCCCAGCACAAGGGCCTCTACTCGGCCTATACCCGCTGGGAAGAGCAGGTTTTGAGCGCCCTGAAGGGTCTGCTAAGCTAGAGGCAAATGGATGTGCAGAAGGCGTGCATTCCGCCCCCCGCAGGCTCGGCGAGCCCTCGTCTACTTCGGTAGGCTTTGCTTCGACAACTTCAACAAGCCCTGCTTCGACCCAGCGACCCGCAGTGGTCGGCTGGCATTTACCAGAGGAATCCATGCCCTATATCCAGCTCAAAACCCCCATCCCTGGCCCCAAGAGCCAGGAACTTCAGGCCAGAAGGGCCGCCGCCGTCTCCGGTGCGCTGGCCCAGGCCAACCCCATCGCGGTCAAAAAAGCCCACGGCTCGCTGGTGGAGGACGTAGACGGCAATACCCTTATTGACCTGGCCGGTGGCATCGGGGTGCTGGCCGTGGGACACACCCCCCCACAGGTGGTGGAGGCCCTCAAAGCCCAGGCCGAGGCGCTTATTCACATGTGCAGCATCGTGGCCAACTACGAGCCCTATGTGGCGGTCTGCGAGGCCCTGAACCGCATCACCCCCGGCGATTTCCCCAAAAAGACCCTGCTGGCGAACGGGGGGGCCGAGGCGGTGGAAAACGCGGTCAAGTTCGCCCGCCGCTACACCGGACGCCCCGGGATTATCGTCTTCGAGGGGGCCTACCACGGGCGCACCAACCTGACCATGGCCATGACCAGCAAATGGGGCCTGTTCAAAAAAGGCTTTGGCCCCTTTGCCCCCGAGGTCTACCGGCTGCCGGTGCCCAACCTCTACCGCACGCCCCAGGGCATGACCCCGGAAGAGTACGTAGACTGGGCCTGCTGGAACCTGGAAAACGCCCTCACCGCGCACATTGACCCCTCGGCCCTGGCGGCCATCGTGATTGAGCCGGTGATTGGCGAGGGGGGCTTTATCCCGGTGCCGCACAAGTTTTTGCGCAAAATTCGCGAGATCTGCGACCAGACCGGGGCGGTGATGATTGCCGACGAAATCCAGAGCGGCTCGGGCCGTACCGGCAAGCTCTGGGCCATCGAGCACAGCGGGGTGGTGCCCGACCTCGTCATCAGCGCCAAAAGCCTGGGGGCCGGGATGCCCATCAGCGCTGTAACGGGCCGGGCCGAGATTCTGGACAGCCCCCACGTGGGCGGGGTGGGTAGCACCTACGGGGGCAACCCGCTGGCCTGTGTGGCGGCCCTCGAGGCCATCCGCATTCTGGAGTCGCCGGGCTTCCTCGAGCAGGCCAGGAATATCGAGCGCATCATCCGCGAGACCTTCGAGCCCTTGCAAAAAGAAATCCCGGTACTGGGCGACGTGCGCGGGGTGGGGGCCATGATGGTGCTCGAGTTCGTCAAAGACCCCAAGAGCAAAGCGCCCTGGCAGGAGTTCGCCATGGAGACCATTAAGCTGGCCTCCCGGCGGGGGGTGATCCTGATTCGGGCCGGCCTCTACACCAACTGCATCCGCTTCCTGCCCGCCCTCGACATCCCCGAGGATATGCTGCGCGAGGCCTTGGGGGTGGTGGCGGGGGCCATCCGCGAGACCTACCAGACCCTGGCGGTAGGAACCTGAAGCTTCTGCCCATGAACTGGCCCAAGGCCATCCGGCAGGCCCACACCCGCCTGCGGCCCCATGTGCGCGAGACCCCGCTGGAGCTTTCGCTGGCCCTCTCCCAGATTAGCGGGGCCGAGGTCTATTTGAAGCTGGAAAACCTCCAGCACACCGGCTCTTTTAAGGTGCGGGGGGCCCTGAACAAGCTGCTCTCGCTATCCCCGGAACAGCTACGAAAGGGCGTGGTAGCGGCCAGCAGCGGCAACCACGGGGCGGGGGTGGCCTTTGGCCTGGTCAGGCTGGGCGCGAAGGGCCTGGTGTTCGTGCCGGAGGGGGCCAGCCCCAGCAAGCTCGAGGCCATCCGGCGCTACGGCGCGGAGGTACGGGTGTTCGGGCACAGCGGCGACGATACCGAAGTCTACGCCAGGGCCTACGCAGCGGAGCACGGCCTGGTCTACATCTCGCCCTACAACGACCCCGACGTCATCGCGGGGCAGGGCACCCTCGGGCTGGAGATCGCCCAGCAGATGCCCGAGCCGCCTCAGGCGGTCTTGGTAACGGTGGGGGGTGGGGGGTTGATTTCCGGCATCGCTGCGTACCTTAAGCAGGCCTACCCACAAACCCGAATTATCGGCTGTCAGCCACAAAACGACGCGACCATGCTGGCCTCGGTGCGGGCCGGAAGAATCGTAAGCATTGCAGCACGGCCCACCCTCTCGGACGGCAGCGCAGGCGGCCTCGAGCCCGGCGCCATCACCTTTGAGCTGTGCCGAAACCTGGTGGACGACTGGGTTACGGTAAGCGAGGAAGAGATCAAGGCCGCCATGCGGTTTTTTATCGAGACCCAGCACCAGCTTCTGGAAGGGGCCGCCGGGGTGGCGCTGGCGGCTTTGTTGCAGCGGGCCGAGCAGTACCGGGGGCAACGGGTAGTGGTGGTAGTGTGTGGGGCCAACATCGGGCTGGAAAGCCTGCGGGCCATCTTGCAGTAACCCGGCAAAAAAGCGTATCTTGAGCAGCAAAAAGGAGCGAATTATGCGAATCCTTCTCGCAATCGCAGCGGCGCTATCCCTGGCGATGGCCCAGGGCAACACCCTCCAGCTTTACACCTGGACCGACTACATCGACCCCAGCATCGTCAAGGACTTTGAAAAAGCCACCGGCATCAAGGTCCGCATCACCTACTACGAGTCCAACGAGGAGATGCAGGCCAAACTCCAGGCCGGGGGCGTGAGCCAGTTCGACCTGGTGGTTCCCTCAGATTTTATTGTGCCGGTGCTGATTAACCTGAAGCTTTTGCAGCCTCTGGACAAAAGCAAACTGCCCAACCTGAAAAACCTCGACCCCAAGTTTGCCAACCCCCCCTTCGACCCCGGCAACCGCTACACTGTGGGGTATCTGTGGGGCACGGTGGGCCTGATGTACCGCACCGACATCTTCAAAACCCCGCCCGCCTCCTGGAACGTGCTCTTCGACCCTGGACAGCAGAAGGGGCCTTTTACCCTGATGGACTCCCCGCGCGAGATGCTGGGCATCGGCCTGCGCTATTTGGGCCTGTCGGTTAACACCACCGACCCGGCCCAGGTTAAGCGGGTGATTGAGGTCATGCTCAGGGCCAAGCAAAGCCGCAACTTCAAGGGCTTCCAGGGCGGTGTCTCGGCCACCAAGATGCTTCTGTCCAACCAGATTGTGGCGGCGGTGGTCTACAACCAGGACGCCCTGCGCACCGCCGAGGGCAACCCCCGCTATGGCTTTACCATCCCGCGCGAGGGCAGCACCCTGTTTATCGACAATATGGCCATTCCGGCCAAAGCCCCCAACCCCGAGGCCGCGCACAAGTTCATCAACTTTATTCTGGACGCCCAAATCGGGGCCCGCCTGGCCGAGTACCAGCAGTCGGCCACCCCCAACGCCGCGGCCAAAAAGCTCTTGAAGCCCCAGATGCTCAAGAACCCCGCCATCTGGCCCAGCCAGGAGCAGATGAAGGGGCTCGAGTTCATCCTCGACCAGGGCAACAACAACCGCATCCTGGATGAGGCCTGGACGCGCGTCAAGAGTCGATAGCAAAAGCTTTGGTGTTTGGCTATCGGCCATAAACGATGGGCCTTGCTATGAAAGAACTCCTCCTCAGCCCAGACCACCGTTTTGCCGTGGTGCAGTCGGAGCCCTGGATGGCCGAGGCCCTCGAGGCCATCCAGCAGGCTTCGTTCCCTTCGCTGGCCAAAGACGAACTCATCACCGCCGAGCACTACCGGGCCCACATGCGGGTATTCCCCGAAGGGCAGCACGCGGTGATTGAGCGCGAGAGCCATACCGTGGCCGCCTGCTCCACCGACCTCCGCACCCAGGTAGACCTTAACCACTTCCAGCACACCTACATGGAGGCGGTGGGCGGCAACTGGCTCACCACCCACGACCCCCGCGGCGACTGGCTCTACGGGGCCGATATCGGGGTACACCCCGCCTTTCGCGGGCTGGGCCTCTCGACCCTGCTCTACACCGCCCGGCAAAACCTGGTGCGCCGCCTGGGCCTGAAGGGCCACGTGGCCGGGGCCATGCCCAAGGGCTACGCCACCCACCAGCGCAGCCTGCACATCGAGCAGTACGTGGCAAAGGTGGTGCGGGGCGAGATGTTCGACCCGGTGCTCTCGGTGCAGCTCAAGCGCGGCTACAACGTCTGGGGCATTATCCCCAACTACCTCGAGGACCCCAGTTGCGGCAACTACGGGGTGTTTATCGTGTGGCGCAACCCCAATATGGCGCCTGGTGCAAAAACGGAGGGCTGAGGCCAGCGGTTCTGGGTGGGGGCATAATCTATGTCTGTAAAGCAAAACATCATTTCGTATTTACAGAATCATTCCGAAGGGATTGATGACAATGAATTAACAAGGGTTTTAGGCCTAAAACATCGCCAACAAGCAAACATGCGTTGTCGAGAGCTGGAAAAAGAAGGCCTTGTTATTCGGCGAAAGGTCAATGGCAAAATTCACAATTTTTGGGCAGGAAAACCTTTTGATTCTGCATCATCTGCATCACCCAACCTGCAGGCCTCTCAGGGCCCCTCTTCAAAATCCGAGAATTGGTTTTGGGAAGGCAATATTCAGTCGAAAGTTGTACGATACTTGGAATCTCAAGATTTTTACATTTGCTCTGTTGCAGATACCGCCAGCCACCAACAAGGAAAGGACATCGTAGCAGAAAAAGATGGCAAGCGCTTGTGGGTCACAGTAAAAGGCTATCCAAAAGGCACTGACAAAACAAAACCATCAGTCCAAGCAAGACATTGGTTCAAACAGGCGATTTTCGATATTATCCTGTATCGGGAGGAAGACAAGCATGTTTCGCTCGCGGTTGCCATGCCAGATTATCCCCGTTACCGTAAACTTGCTCAGAAGATCACCTGGTTCAAAAAATGCTGCACATTTTGCCTATTTTTGGGTAAAAGAGGATGGACAGATTATTATTGAATAGATTGGGCTTCTTGTGAGCGCAGGCTAGCCTGCGCTTAAGCCGCAAAGGAAAGTAAATGATGAACGAAATGATTTTTCTTTTGATTGTTATCGCCGCAGTGATCGTAGTTCTGGTCGTTCTAAAGGCCAAATCTCAAGGCGGTGATGCAGATGAGATATGGCCCTTCTACGCCAAGAAGCTGCTCTCACAACCTGAGCAGATTCTTTACTTTCGCCTTGTTCAGGCATTGCCTGAGCACATCGTCCTCGCCCAGGTTCAGCTTTCTCGCTTGCTTGGAGTCAAAAAAGGCAACAACTATCGAGCCTGGTTCAATCGCATCAACAGGATGAGCGTTGACTTCGTTGTGTGCAACAAAGATTCGAGCATTGTTGCCGTCATCGAACTTGATGATGCAACACACCAAAAAGAAGATCGTCGCACAGCAGATGCCAAAAAAGACAAAGCCCTTACATCAGCAGGCATCCGCATAGTGCGTTGGCATGCAAAATCAATACCAGATATTGCCACAATCCAATCAACCATCTTGCCTACCACTGCGGCCAAGAGAGAGGCGCCACAAACTGCACACCGCTTACCTTGAACGTTAGGCCCATGGGAGGGGTATGGCACTGGATTTATAAATGGTTGGGAACGCAGGCCTTTACTTCACTTGCTTTCACATGTCGTTGCGTGGTTGGAACGCAATGCCAACCACTCGAAATGCTCGAGGCATTGACATTATCGCCTACAGCCATGACGGCTCTCGGTTCGTCACCGTGCAGGTCAAAGCGTTAAGCAAGCGCGATCCCGTTCCGCTTGGCACGTCGCTGGACAAGCTGATGGGTGAGTTCCGGGTCATCGTTACCAACATTGCCATTGCCAGGGAGCCACGAGTGTTAGTATTACCTATTGAAGAGGTTAGGAGGCTTGACATCGTGCAGAGAAGGATGGCCGAGTATCTTACTGGCTGGAGCCAGCCTCGTATGACACGGAGGAGTTCTGCAATGCGTGGCACCGAATTGGCCGTGGTGATGTTATAGCTTAACAACGGCATACAGCGAACGGCGCTTCCGCGCTGTTGCAGATGCTGGCCGCCAGCAAACCTCGAGCCCCCTTCCCGCCCTACAATATCCCCATGCCCTCGAGCCTCTACTTCGGCGGAAGCATCCTCTCCCCCACCCTTGAAGGTTCGGCCTACACCCTCAGGCCCCTCGAGGCCCTTTTCGTCCAGGATGGCCGAATCGCCGCTGTGGGCCGGTTGTCCGATCTGGAGAACCTGGCCGGCCCCGATACCCGGCGCATCCACCTGGAGGGGCGCACCCTGCTGCCGGGCTTCAACGACGCCCACATCCACATCTGGAAGGTGGGGCAGCTTCGCACCACCCTGCTCGACCTGCGCGGGGTGAAAAGCCTGGCCGAGCTGTACCGGCGGGTAGCAGAGCGCGCCCAGACCCTCAAACCCGGCGAGTGGCTGTGGGGGCGCGGCTGGAACGAGGCCCTGCTGGCCGAAAAGGCCATGCCCGACAAGGCCGCGCTCGACCAACTGGCCCCGCGCAACCCGGTGCTGCTGACCCGCACCTGCGCCCACATCCACGCGGTCAACTCCCAGGCCCTGCAGCTTGCCGGTATCACCCCCCAGACCCAGGTACCTGGGGGCGAAATCAACTTTGAGCAGGGCATCCTCTACGAGACCGCCTACGGGCTGGTGTTCAGGGCCATGGGCGAGCCCAGCCAGGCCCAGTACGAGCTGTGGGTCAAAGCAGGTCTGGCGTACCTGCGGAGCCTGGGCATCACCAGCGCCACCGACCCCGCGGTAGACCCGCCCCTCTACGCGGCCTACCAGGCCCTGGACGCGCGCGGCGAGCTGCCCATCCGGGCCAATCTGCTCTACATCCGCCGCCCCGACGGGGGCAGCGAGACCTTCCCGCTCCCAGAAAAACATCTTTCCGGCTGGTTACGCTGCGATTCGGTCAAGTTTTTTGCCGATGGGGGCCTCTCGGGGGCCACGGCGGCCATCTCCAGGCCCTACAAGAACCTCGAGGGCCCCAGCTATGGCATTTTGCGCTTCGAGGAAGAAGAGCTGCTCGAGCTGGCCCTAGAAGCCCACCGCGCGGGCTTTCGCATCGGCACCCACGCCATCGGCGACCGGGCCCTGGATCAGATTTTGCGCGTGTACGAAAAGCTCTACCAAGCCTCGCCCGGCCCCCAGCACCGCATCGAGCACTTTGGCCTGGCTGGCCCCGAACACCTGCAAAAAGCCCGCCAGTTGGGGATAATCGCCGTGCCCCAACCCATCTTTCTGCGGGAGCTGCGGGCCAACTACCAGCGCTACGTGCCCGACGAGTGGCTAGCGCGCTGCTTCAACCTGCGGGCCATGTTCGAGGCAGGCCTCGGCGTGGCCTTCTCCTCCGATGGGCCGGTGGTCGAGCAGGTGGAGCCGATTAAGGGCTTGCAAGCGGCTATATGCGAACCGCTGGTGGCGGGCAACCAGGTGGGCCTCGAGCCCGCCCTGTGGGCCTACACGGTAGGCGGGGCAGTGGCCCAGGGCGACGAGGGCAACCGGGGCAGCCTGGAGGTGGGCCAGTGGGCCGATTTGGTTATATTGGAAGGCGATCTGCGCGACCCCTATAGCCTGAGGATTCAAGCCACCGTAGTAGCAGGAGCCAGCGATGCCTAGAAAAAAGTCCTCTCCTACCAACCGTTGGGACGCTTTGCGGGCCGAAGCCCGCCGGGTGCTCCATGCAGCGCTCGACCTCGAGGCCGAACAAGCCACCCCAGAGGCCGCACATTACTCTCAAGAGCTCTTCTACGGGGCCATGGAGCTAAGCCGAGAGGATGCAGTGATCAAGCGTTGCATTAAGGCCATACGCATCAACCCCAACAACCCCGATCCAATGCTGGTGCTGTGCCGGTTTATTGGGGGCAGCCTGGAAGAACAAATTGCCCTTCACGAACGCATCGTGCAGGCCGGTGAACGCGACATAGGCAAGCAAAACATGGAGGCAATCAAGGGTCAATTCTGGGGCTACCTCGAGTCCCGGCCCTACATGCGGGCGCTGCAAACGCTAGGCCAACTGTATGAACAAGCGCAGCGATTGCCCGAGGCAGTAGGAATCTACGAGCGGATGCTGGAGCTAAACCCCAACGACAACCAGGGGGTACGCTACAGCCTGCTGGGGCACTACCTAACGCTTAACCGGCTCGACGAGGCGCGCAAGCTGTGGAAGCGCTACGAGGATGAACACAGCGCATTCTGGGCCTGGGGCAAGGTGCTGCTGGAGTTTCTGTCGGGGAACCTCGAGGCCGCGCAGAAGGCCTTAGGCGAGGCACGTAAAGTCAACCCCTACGCTGAAGCCTACCTGGGCGGTTGGAAACCCATCCCCAAGAATCGGCCTGGCTTTTACTCGCCCGGGCAGGAGTCCGAAGCCCTTTACTGTTTTGACGAGATAGGCAAAGCATGGATCAAGAACCCCCAAGCCCAGCGCTGGCTGGAAGAGCACTAAGGGCACCATGACCGTCCGCCCGCTAACGCCCCAAGACCTGCCTGCCTACTTGCCCCTCCGCACGGCCCTGTGGCCCGACAGCGCCGCCAGCTTTGAACTCGAGGTGGCCGAAATCCTTGAGGCCGAGCACCTGGCGGCTTTTGTGGCCGAGCAGGAGGGAAAACTGGTGGGCTTTGCGGAGGTATCGCTGCGAGGCTATGCCGAGGGGTGCGACACCAGCCCGGTGGGCTATCTGGAAGGCTGGTATGTTGCTCCACAGTACCGCCAGACCGGCATTGGGCGCAGGCTGGTGCAGGCCGCCGAAGACTGGGCACGGGCCAAAGGCTGCACCGAGATGGCCTCCGACAGCGAGCTAGCGAACACCCAGAGCCACCAGGCCCACGCCCGCCTGGGCTATCAGGAAGTGGAGCGTATCGTATGCTTTCGAAAAGCGCTGTAGATTCGCCAGGAAGGTGAAACCATGACCCCCACCCCCACCATAGACCGCAGCAAAGTGAAGGCCCTGATGCAGCAAGAGCAGCAGCGCTTCGCCGAAGCCCACCCGCGCTCACTGGAGCTTTACCGGCGCGCCCAAAACTCCCTGCTGGCCGGGGTTCCCATGCACTGGATGACCCGCTGGCCGGGGGGCTTCCCCCTCTTCGTGGACGAGGCCCGAGGGGCTACCTTCCGCGATGTGGACGACCTCGAGTACATCGACCTCTGCCTGGGCGACACCGGGGCCATGACCGGCCACTCGCCCGCCGCGGCCCTACCAGGCATTATGGCCCAGCTACAAAAGGGCATCACCACCATGCTGCCCTCCGAAAACGCCTTCTGGGTGGCCGAGGAGTTGCAGCGGCGTTTTGGCCTAAAGTACTGGCAGTTTGCCCTCTCGGCCACCGACGCCAACCGCTTCGCGCTGCGGCTGGCCCGGGCCATTACCGCGCGGCCCAAGGTGCTGGTTTTTCATGGCTGCTACCACGGCACCGTGGATGAAGCCTACGCCTGGCTGGTAGACGGCAAACCTGCCAGCCGTCCGGGCAACATTGGGCCCCAGGTAGACCCCACCCTCACCACCAAGGTGGTGGAGTGGAACGACCCGGAGGCCCTGGAAGAAGCCCTGCGCCCCGGCGATGTGGCCGCGGTGCTGGCCGAACCGGTGATGACCAACGTGGGCATCGTGCAGCCCGCCCCTGGCTTTCATCAGACCCTGCGCGAACTGACTCGCCGTTACGGCACGCTTTTGATTCTGGACGAAACCCACACCCTATCGGCGGGGCCGGGGGGCTACACCCGGGCGCACGGCCTCGAGCCCGACATCCTGACGGTGGGCAAGCCCCTGGGCAGCGGCATTCCCAGCGCCGCCTACGGCTTTAGCGAGGAGGTGGGCCAGCAGGCCCAGCGGGTCATCCAGCCCCCCTACGCCGACACCGGCGGCATCGGGGGCACCCTGGCGGCCAACGCCCTCTCGCTGGCGGCCATGCGGGCTACCCTCGAGCACGTCCTGACCGAGGCCGCCTACCGGCACATGATCGCCCTGGGGGAGCAGCTCGAGGCCGAGGTGCGGGGGGTCATGGAGCGCTACCACCTGCCCTGGCACGTCACCCGCGTAGGCTGCCGGGTGGAGTACCTCTTCCGCCCCAACCCGGCCCAAAACGGCAGCGAGGCCCTGGCCGGCCAGGACCCCGACCTCGATCCCTTCATCCACCTCTTCATGCTGAACCGGGGCATCCTGCTCACCCCCTTCCACAACATGGCCCTCATCTCGCCCGAGACCACCCCCGCCCAGGTGCGGCGGCACACCGAGGTGTTCGAGGAAGCAGTTAGGGCGCTAATCAGTTAGCCTACAGACCGCTCCAAGTAGGTCTTGCAGACGGCCTTCGATTAGGGCTTTTTTCTTAGCTCGACTCCAGCCCTGCACCTGTTTTTCGCGATAAGGTGTATACTGTATACACTTTATGTCAAAGCATACAGCCGAGGTGGTGATCTGTGGGGCAGGCATTGCCGGGGTAGCAGCAGCCTACCACCTGGCGGTCAAGCGGGGTCTGAAAAACGTGGTTCTGGTGGAGCAGGGCGACCCGCTCTCGCTCACCTCCGACAAATCCAGCGAGGCCTACCGCAACTGGTGGCCCGGCCCCGACGGGCAGATGATTGCCCTCATGAACCGCAGCATCGAGCTGCTGGAGGGCCTAGCGCGGGCGTCGGCCAACCGTATTAACCTCAACCGGCGTGGTTATCTGTTTGCCACCGCCGAGGAAAGCAAAATTTCCCTCCTGGCCCAGTCCGCCGAGCAAGCGGCCCACCAGGGTGCGGGGGCCCTGCGGGTGCACACCGGCCAGGCCACCACCTACCGGCCCAGCCTGCCGGAGGGCCTCGAGGGGGCCCTGGACGGAGCCGACCTGCTTACCGGTGCGGCCATACACCGGCACTTCCCCTACCTTTCGCCCCGCACCAAGGCCGTACTGCACGTGCGGCGGGCGGGCTGGCTCTCGGCCCAGCAGCTGGGCATGTATCTGCTGGAACAAGCCCGCGAACACGGGGCGCGGCTGGTACGGGGGCAGGTGGTGGGGGTCGAAACGGCTGGGGGCGCGGTTCGGGAAGTGCATGTCCGGCAGACAGACGGCTCGCTTTTTGCCATCCAGACCCCGGTTTTCGTCAACGCTGCAGGGCCTTTTCAGCACGCCGTGGGCCGGTTGCTGGGGGTCGAACTGCCCGTTTTTGCCGAACTGCACCGTAAGATGAGCTTTAGCGAGGCCCTGGGGGTGGTGCCCCGCGAGGCCCCCATGCTGATCTGGATGGACGAGGTAGAGCTTCCCTTTAGCCCCGAAGAGCGCGAGATACTGGCCCAGGAGGAGTCTACCCGCTGGCTTTTAGGGCGGCTTCCCTCCGGGGTGCATGGCCGGCCCGACGGGCACGGAGCCAGCACCACCTTAATCGTGCTATACAACTACCACACCCAGCCGGTCGAACCCACCTTCCCCCTTCCCCCAGAGCCCCACTACCCCGAGATCGCCCTGCGCGGAATGTCGGTAATGATTCCGGGCCTGCGGCAGTATTTCGAGAAAACCCCCAAACCCTGGGTAGACGGGGGCTACTACCTCAAAACCCAGGAAAACCGCCCCCTTATCGGCCCGCTGCCGGTAAAGGGGGCCTACATAATAGGGGCCCTATCGGGCTTTGGCGTGATGGCCGCCTGCGCGGCTGGCGAGCTGCTGGCCGCCCATGTAACCGGCGCGGCCCTGCCCGGCTACGCTCCGGCTTTCCTGCTGTCGCGCTACCAAGACCCGGTATATCAACAACAATTGCGCGACTGGGGCGATACCAGCCAGCTTTAAGTATCTCCGCATCAGATTTTTACCTCTACGGCCCCCAGTAGATCTGAGGCGTGCAAAAGGGCTTGCTTGAAGTGCGAGAGGCAAGCGCAATGACTCGATGGCCCTCAGCAGCTCATCTTCTTTGCTGCTCAACTCAATGTACCGAAAGTTCCTCACTGTAAAAGTCTATCGTGAGTGTACTTAGTATTGAATCTGTGCCGATTTGTACGAGAGACATGGACAAAATTCGGTTGAGCAAGGCGAGGGCTTCTGAACCCGGCAACCGATCAGTTTAGAGGAGCATGGGTAATTTAGAGCGGTATTAAGAAAAAATGGCACAGTCCAACTTAGGAGAAAGGCTGTTCCGAGCTTATTTTTGCCACTGGGAGTAGCGTCAAAAATCGCGAAGGCCGCGATAAAGCGCCCTTTATCATTGAGCCGTTCGTAACTTGATTACTGTGTCCTACACAGCACAGTTACCTCCTGGATGGGTTGCTATGCAGTGAGCTCGAGCACTGGCATACCATCAAAATACCGTTATTCGGCAGCCAAAAAACGGGCTAACCTTGCCTGCGACAAAACCCAGCGAGGGTCGGCCCGGGGTAGGCGTTCTATGGCCAGATGCCACAACTCTGGGTCGTTTTCCTGCAGGGCCATCTCGTAAATCTGTTCTGGGGTACCCAGGTCGCACAAGGCCTGCTTGAGCACGTTCCAGAGCTCCTCCCTCAGCTCCACCACCCCTGGGGCTTCGGAGCCGGGCAGAAGGGGAGCGCGGTACAGGGATAGGGCCCCAGCTAAATCCTTTTGCAAAAGCCGCTCTCGCGCGACCAGAAAATCGGCCCATACCACGGTAGCCAGACGATACGGGCGGGCCTGGAGGGGCAGCTTCCGCCGCAGACGCCGTATCTCGGCGCGGGCCAGTTCCGGCCTGCCCAACTCGCCCCAGACCCACAAGGCCAGTCCTTCGGCGCTGAGGCCGTCTGGATTCACAACCAAACCCACCGTGATTTCCTGCTGTCTTGGGCTCAAACCAATCTTATCCGAACCAAGCCAGGCTGTAGGCTTGCCCAGGAAATGTAGTCGCAGTTGGCTTTGGGGGCGCAGTAGGGAGAAAACCTCTTCGAACACATGGGCAGGCCCGGCCAGGAAAGCACGACCCGAGGGACTCAGGTTTTCCAGCACCGGCCCTGCCTCTTGCAAAACCGACTTCGCTTTGCTTTCCAGACCCAGGCGCAGATAAGCCTGGGCCAGGTAGAGTGCGGCCATGGCCGAACGGGGGGCGCTGGGGCGCTCTTTGAGTCGGTTGAGCAGGTTGTAGAGGGGGGTCACCGCCTCCGAGGGTGCCACCAGGGCCAGGGGAAGCAGATACGCCAGCTCACCCCAGTCGCGAAAAATGTCCAGGGTTCCCTCGCTCAGGGCCTGGGCCTCCCGTCCGATCTGCAAGGCCTCTTCGATGCGCTTTAACTCTAGCAAAACCCGTACTTTTCGGGCCAGGATGGGTAGCCTTCTTGGCCGCACTGGGGCCAGCTGTTGATCCAGGCGGGTGTAGGCTTCTAGTGCCGCTTCGGGGTCTCCCAAGGCCAGCAAAAAATCCCCTTGGGCCAGCAGGGCATCGGGCTGGCGCAGATCCAGCGCGGGCATGGACAAAAGCCGCCCACCCAGGATCTGGGCGTGTCCCAGGGCCAGGCGCAAGGTGTTCAACACCGCAGGGTGCGCCAGGCCCAGGTGCTCGGCTAGGCGCAGGCCCCACTGCGCCCAGGCCTCTGCTTGGGCGTAAGCCCCCTGGGAGATCTGGAGCAGGGCCAGCGCAGCAGCGGCCTGTACCGAACGCTGCAACTGCCCGGTCGCTTCAGCTAGACGCAGCGCCTCTTTGAGCCAGCCCTCGGCTTCCTGGGCGCTGCGCAGGGCCACCGCCGTACCCAGGGCATAGGCGGTGAGAAAGCTGGGGTGCTGTTGGTAGGCCTGCTGAGCGAGCTCCAGCGCCTCCCGCAGGCGGCCACGCTGCCAGTAAAGCTGGCTTTTAAGGGCTTGGAAATCCGGGTTTTGACAATCAGAAGCCAAGAGCCGGGCCAGCGCGGTCTCTTCGGCGAGCTCGAGGGCAAACTCGAGGGCATAGCGTGCGTAAATTCCGTTGTTCGAGTGGCTAAGCTGTTGCAGACACCAGGACAGCCCTTCTTCTTGCCGCCCAGCAGCCCAGATGGACTCCAAATCCATGCGTTCATGATAGTGCGCCCTTGCATGGTCTTCTACATAGGACGGGAAAGCCGCCAGGCGGCCAGCGCTAGCCCCAACCCACCCCAGGCCAGTAGGGTGAGCAGGGGAAACAGGGGCAGGCCGTCAGCCGCAATCGTTTGCCGGATCACGACAAACAGGCTCTGCAGCGGTAACCAGGGGAGTATGACCGTTGCCCAGTCGGGTAGCACCCCGCGCTGGGCGGCAGCCGAAAGAAGGAACATAGGAAGCAGGGTGGCGTTCACGAGGTAAGACGCCGCCACGGCGGTCTTTGCAAGGCTTCCCACCACCAACCCCCAACTTCCCAAGGCGATGAAGCCAGCCAGCAATCCCGGTAGCAGGCCAAATGTTCTTCCGGATGAAACGGGCAGACCCAGTGCCACCCCACCCACCCCAAGCGTCAGCCCCACTGCGAGGACGCCCACAACCCCTGCCGCCAGCAACCGGGCCGAAATGTGGGTGATTAGGGGCAGGGGGGTGCTGCGAATGCGCTTGAGCACCCCCCCCTCCCGCGCCGCAGCCATCCCCATGGCCAGCCCAGCGTAACCCGCCATCGCCAGAGCCAGCCCAGCCACCAAGGCCGTGATGGCCAAGGGGTTCTCTTCCTGCCGGCTCCAGAAGAATAGTAGCAGCATGGGAAAGGCAAAGGTGAAGAAAACCGCCACCCGATCCCGCAGGTAAATGCGAATCTGCCAGGAGGTTTCTCTAGCCAGTGTGGTCAGCATGCGAAACACCTCCTCGGAGCAGGGCCAGGTAAGCCTCCTCCAGGCTGGGGCTGCGCACCTGCAGCTCCGCCAGACTGAGACCGCTCTTTTTCAATGCCAGTAGATCTTCCTCTGGTTGCAGGCTGTGTAGGGTGAGCCTTTCGCCCTCGTTAACAACCCTCGAGGCCAGGTCGGGAGGGAGCGGGGCCTCGGCGTTTCGAAAGCTGATGCGGTGGGGCAGTCCCGAGCGAGCAATCATGGCCTGGGACGGCCCATCGAACAAAAGCTTACCGTCTTTGAGGAGCAGCACCCGCTGACCCAGTCGCTCGGCTTCCTCCAGCGAGTGGGTCGTGAGCAAAAAGGCCATTCCGCCTTGGGCCAGGCCCTCCAGCAGCCCCCAGATGCGCTGGCGGGCTTCTGGGTCGAGACCGGCGGTGGGCTCGTCCAAAAAAACCAGCCGGGGTCGTCCAAGCAAGGCCAGCGCCAGTTCCAAGCGTCTTCGCTCGCCGCCACTCAGGTGATGCACCCTGCGGTTTTGCTTTTCGGCAAGCCCCAAGTGCTCCAGTAGCAGCGTAGGAGCGGTGGGGTTTGAATAGTAGCCCTGGAAGAGCTCCAGGGTCTCCCGCACGGAGAGCTCGAGGTAGAGGCCTGGCTTTTCCTGGAAGACAAAGCCCATCATTTGCCGCTCCCAGGGCGATAGCCTCGTAGACTCCACCCCAAAGACTCGAGCCTGCCCCGAGCTAGGACGCAGAAAGCCCCCCATAATCTCCAGGGTCGTGGTCTTGCCCGAGCCGTTGGGCCCCAAAAGCACCACGCGCTCACCGGGTGCCAGGCAGAAAGATATGCCGCGCAGAGCATGAACAGCGCCATAGCGCTTCTCCAACGAGACAACTTCGACCACGGGAGCACCCATTTCAGACCTCACCTTCATACGGAGCAAACTCCGGTCTCGCCTCTGAATGTCGAATACCGATCACAAACATCGTCATGACACCTTGCTGAGCACCGTCAATGCCCAAGTCATGTTCGATATCGGAAGCATTCACTGCTGCTGTAAAGAACCCACCAAGCTTGAAGTAAGTGCTTAGCAAATAAAGCGTTTGTCCTAGGTGGCCAATGTCCATCGCCAGCACTAGGTAGGTTCGCTCGTTCCTCCTGTACTTCCAATGGTTTCGGTAGAAGCGCGTGGAAAGAATAATTGCCGCTGCGCAGCTTCGCACATAGGGCTGACCCGCGGCATATTTAAGAGCCTTTTTGGAGGCCTCGGCTTCCGTTAAGTCCTTGAGCTTGTCTAAACGATGTCTGGCCGAGTTGTAGTGGTATAGACCTGGTTGTAAACCATCAACCTTGCGCACTAGTAAATATGCCTCTGTGGGGTGCAGCCCCCCACCCGACGGACTAGTTTTGTGAACGGCTGTATAAACTGATTGTGCAATGCCTTGCGGAGCAAAAGCATAGTAAAGAATAGAGGATAACCTGTCCAAGGGTAAGCAAGCTTCGTGGTCAAAATGGCGAGTTGAGCAACGTGACGTGAGTGTTTGCAAAAACTCACCAGCCCCATCCATGCATGGTGGAGGAAGCGGGAGACTGGTCAAAACATTAGGATGGCTCCAGAATGGATCCGGCGGGGGTGCAAACTTTTGCCAAGCATCAATGTTCCCTGCCAATTGCCGCACCGCAAAAAGATATGGATCTTCCTTTTCGCCCGCGTCAGCAAATAGCGCAACACCTTTCCATTTGGCAAGAAAGTGAAAAATAGCGCTACGGCAATGCCACAAATCTCGATCAAGGGTCTCTTCCCTCTGACAGTAGGCACGAGCCCAGCCATCCTGTATATCGGTAAGTAGTAGTCCCGCCTTGGCCCAGCGGGTAAACCTTTCCTCACTTGGTTCGTCCAAACTGGATACTTCAGTCCAGGAGTAGGTAGATATACAAAAAAGCTCATTGAATTCGTCTATCGAGAGCAATGTTTCAGCCTCGGCTATAGCCGAGGCTGCAATAACTTTGCGCTCAAGTTTCATTTCGATTTTTCCAGATAATAGGCCACTCAAGTCTGGAATCAAGCCTTCTCCGGTGAAATAAGCCACGTACTTTGAGCGCTTGACTTTCATACAAGCAAAGTCTGTCATCCTTTGCACTGGCGACAATTAGTTTAGCTTCATTTGCTCACTGGTTTTATGCGGGGCCAGAAAAACAAACACCCAAGCTGCCCAGCTACTCCAGCTACCCCATCCATCAAACTTCACAATATCGATTGTGTGCTCACTCGCAAAGTCGTAACTCTGCAATGCATTGCGCACCTCCTCCTTTGAGGGAAGGATGATTTGTTCAGTATTTTTTAGAGTGTTGTCACCAAGGGCAGCTAAGTAGGCAAGCATGATTTTAGGATTTTGCTGGACATCTTGTCTGAAATGATCGTCTTCGGCCAGAAGTACCAGCAAATCGCGAACATTCTGCACCCTCTGCATATTTGCGTTCAACATGCCCAACCACCTCCAACCTGAAGTATGGAGCGCGAGGCGTAGCATCTAGGTAGCTTTTTGGGAAGACTGTCACTATGCCATGCAGCAAGCCTCATTATCTTCACAAGTTCTCTAACTCCACATGGTTACGAGCTTTTTTTAGAAAGGCTGTCTCCACCAGCCAGATATGTGTGAAGCGTTAAACAAAACAAAATGGCGGGAACCACCTCGGAGAGAGTAGGCTTCCTGCAATACAACCAACCTCCGTCACAAGAGTGGTACTGGTGCTCGCGGCGTTAGTCTCCCATAGAATAGCAGCGTTCATGGGACTATCTCCAGGTGGATGGTGTTCCACAACGGCTATATTGGGGGCCCTATCGGGCTTTGGCGTGATGGCCGCCTGCGCGGCTGGCGAGCTGCTGGCCGCCCATGTAACCGGCGCGGCCCTGCCCGGCTACGCTCCGGCTTTCCTGCTGTCGCGCTACCAAGACCCGGTATATCAACAACAATTGCGCGACTGGGGCGATACCCAGCAGCTTTAGAATTGCTCAGCGTCGAAGCTGGCCAGGAGTCGCTCGAGCTCGGCGCCAATGACCCCAGGGCCGCGCGCGCTCGAGAACTCCCTGGCCAGCTCACGGTAGTACCACAAGGTCAGGCGGCGTTTTTCCTCAAGGCTATCTGCCTCGCTGACGAAGCGCTGCCACAACGCCTCACCATGGATACGGTAGTCGGCCACGATGGCCCGTAGGTTGTGCAGCTTATCGGCTGCCGAGACCCGTCGGGCAGGGGGCGGAGCCTCTCTGAGGCGGCTTAGGTAGGCCCGCTTGCGTTCCAGATAGGGCGGCTTGGGATCCGTCTCGGCGTCGCTGCACTCCTGTACGATGTGCGCCACCGCATCGCCAAAGCGCTCCCGGATGTACTCGAGCACCCGTGTGCCTGCCTCAGCCTGGGTAAGGTCTGGGTCTCCCAGCACCTCACGCACGCTCTGCAGCACCTTTCCGGCGTCCTCTACTGCGTCATGAAGCAGTGCAGCAATGGCCTCGTCCTCGCTGCCCCCATGCTCCATCACAATGGCGCTCACCGCCAGCAGGTGAGAAAGGTAGGGAATCTCAGTGCCCTTGCGGTACTGCTTCTTGTGAAGCTTGTAAGCCAGCTGCAATGCCTCTGCGTAGCGGTTTGTGAGCTCCATAGTTCTTTGGTTTAGCCGTTGGAAGCTTCAGTGTTTGACCATAATGTGCCGGGCCACGGTGTAGTCTTCCAGGGCATAGATGCTCATGTCCTTGCCATAGCCCGACTGCTTTAAGCCTCCGTGGGGCATCTCGTTGACCAGCATAAAGTGGGTGTTGATCCAGGTGCAGCCGTACTGCAGGCGGCTGGCAATCCGCATGGCCTTGCCCACATCCTGCGTCCAGACCGAGCTGGCCAGGCCGTAGTCGGAGTCGTTGGCCCAGGCGATGGCCTCCTCGGGGTCGGAGAAACGGGTCACCGAGACCACCGGGCCAAACACCTCGCGCCGCACAATCTCGTCGGACTGCAAGGCCCCCGCCACCACCGTGGGCTCGTAGAAGAAGCCCCGGCCCTCCACGGGGTGTCCGCCTGCGGTGATCTCGATGTGCTTTTGCATCTTGGCCCGCTCCACGAAGCTGGCCACCCGCGCCCGTTGCCGCTCGGTAATCAGGGGGCCCATCTCCACCCCTTCGTCGGTCTGGGCGCCCACTCTGATGGACTTAACCGCGTCCGATAGCTCGGCCACGAACTTGTCGTAGATTTTCTTGCCGGCGTACACCCGGCAGGCCGCGGTGCAGTCCTGGCCGGCGTTGTAGTAGCCGAAAATTTTGATGCCCTGCACGGCGGCCTCGAGGTCGGCGTCGTCCATCACGATCACCGGGGCCTTGCCCCCGAGCTCGAGGTGGGTGCGCTTGAGGCTTCCTGCGGCCGCCTCGAGCACCCGCTTGCCGGTAGCCACGTCGCCCGTGAGCGAGATCATCCGCACCCCAGGCTGGTGGATGAGCGAGGAACCCACCGTTTCGCCCACCCCGGTAACTACGTTGACCACCCCAGGGGGGAAGATTTCGGCCAGAAACTCCGCCAGCTTGAGGGTGGTCAGGGGGGTCTGCTCGCTGGGCTTGAGCACCACGGTGTTGCCCGCTGCCAGGGCCGGGGCCAGCTTCCAGGCCGCCATCATCAGGGGGTAGTTCCAGGGCGTAATGCTCGCCACCACCCCCACCGGATCCCGGCGGATCATGCTGGTATGTCCGGCCAGGTACTCGCCCGCCAAAGCCCCGGTCATCGAGCGCACCGCCCCCGCAAAAAAGCGGAAGCAGTCCGAAATGGCCGGTATTTCGTCGTTCAGCACGGCCAGGTAGGGTTTGCCGCAGTTGAGCGATTCCAGCCGGGCCAGCTCCTCGGCGTGCGCGTCGATTGTATCGGCCAGCTTTAAGAGCATCAGCGAACGGTCTTTGGGGGTGGTTTGCGACCAGTCCTCAAAGGCTTGTTCCGCTGCCGCAACCGCCTGTTTGACCTGCTCCACCGAGGCCTCCGGCAGCTTCAAGAGCACCTCGCCGGTGGCCGGGTTGAGAATGTCCAGTGGAGTGCTCTCCCCGGCCACAAACTCGCCGCCTATTAGCATCTTGTCCTGTGTTATGCGTGTTTTTACCATATCTGCTTCCTCACTTCCGCTTTTGGGCCTTGCTGGCCCTACAGCTTTATCCTGTTTTGCTTCCCCCGTGCAGGTCGTCGGTGTCGCGGGTAAGCCACTGGGCCAGCACGATGGGCAAAAAGGTTATGAGCATCACGAAGACCGCCACCACGTTGGTAACGGGGCGTTCCCTGGGCCGGAACAGTTCGTTCAGAAACCAGATGGGCAGGGTCTTCTGGTCGGCGGCGGTAAAGGTGGTCACGATCACCTCGTCAAACGAGAGGGCAAACGAGAGCATCCCGCCCGCCAGCAAGGCCGTAGCAATGCTGGGCAGCACCACCCAGCGCCAGGTGGCAAACCAGTCCGCGCCCAGGTCCATCGAGGCTTCGAGCTGGGAGTAACCCGTGCGGCGGAAGCGGGCCACCACGTTGTTGTAAACCGTCACGATGCAGAAAGTGGCGTGCCCAATCACGATGGTCCAGAAGCCCGGCTCGAGGGCCAGCCGCTTGAAGGTGGTAAGCAGGGCGATGCCGGTCAGGATGCCCGGCAGGGCGATGGGCAGAATCAGCAGCACGGTGATGACGTCCTTGCCCAAAAACTGAAAGCGGTACATGGCGGCTGCCACCATCGTCCCCAGCACCAGGGCAATGGCCGTAGCCATCGCGGCCACCTGCAACGACAGCCAGAGGGCGGCCCACATGTCCTGCCGTTGAAAGGCCTCGCCAAACCAGCGCAGGGTCAGACCGGGGGGCGGAAACTGGTAGGTGCGGTCTTCGGTGGTCAGGGCATACAGCACAATAATCACGATGGGGAAGTGCAAAAAAAGCATCCCCAGGTAGAAGGCGAGGCGCAGGCCCCACGAGGGCTTACCCGGCATAGGCCCCCCTTCCGTAGGATGTGCGGCCCTCATAGTGCATTGAAGGCCCCCAGTCGCCGCACAATCAGCAGGTATATGGCAATGATGACCACCGGCACCACCGAGAAAGCTGCCGCCAGCGGCAGGTTGCCCGCGGTGCCCTGCTGCACGTAGACCATCTGTCCGATAAAAAAGCCCGGCTGCCCCACCACCTGCGGGATGATGTAGTCGCCCAGGGTCAGCGAAAAGGTAAAAATGGAACCCGCCGCCACCCCCGGAATGACCAGCGGCCAGATCACCTTGCGAAAGGTCTGGCTGGGCTTAGCCCCCAGGTCGGACGAGGCCTGGATGAGCGAACGGGGGACGCGCTCGAGGGCCGCGATGATGGGCAGAATCATGTAGGGAAGCCAGATATAGGTGAACACCAAAAACATGCCCAGATAGCTGTTGGAAAGGCTGGAACCCCCAATCACCGGCAGGCTCAGGATGCCCTGCAAAAGCCAGCCCAGCCCCAACTGGTTGAAAAACCAGCTCACCACCCCCTCGCCTGCCAGAATCAGGCGCCAGGCATAAACCTTAATCAGGTAGCTCGACCAGAGCGGCAGCAGCACCATCAGATACCAGAAGGTTCTGGCGCTGCCCTGGGTATAAAAGGCGATGTAGTAGGCAACCGGGAAGCCAATGGCCGCGCAGGCCAGCGTAACCGCCAGGGCCATCAGGGTGGTACGCAGCACGATGTCTATGTTGGCCGGGGAGCTAAAGAGCTGCTGAAAAGCCGAGAGGGAAAAGCGGTACTCCACCTGGCCGGTAAAGTCGTTGAGGGAGTAGAAGCTATAGAGCATCAGGTTGAAGAGCGAACCCAGGTAGATAATGCCCAGCCACAGCAACGGCGGAATCAACAAGAGCGACAGCAGCAGCATTGGGCGCACATAGAGCGCGTCGGAAAGGCGGCGGCGCAGGGTCATGCTCCCTCCTGCAAGGGTCGTAATGCGCTGCTGTCCCAGCGCAGGGTAACCGCGCTGCCTATCTGCAAACCTTGCTGTTCCGAGGAGGTAATCGCCGTAAGGCGCTCGCTACCGACCTGGACTTCGTAGCGGGTCTGGGCGCCCAGGTAATGGATGTCCAGCAAGGTACCGCACAGGCTGCCAGGCCCATCGTGGCTTCCCGCCTGGATGGCAATGCGCTCGGGGCGCAGGGCGAACTTGCCCTTGCCCAGACCATGCAGGGGGCCCTCGAGCACATTGGCGCTCCCCACGAAGCGGGCTACGAACTCCGTTCTGGGGTATTCGTAGAGGGTTTTGGGGCTGTCGAGCTGCTCGATTTTGCCCTGGTTGAACACCGCCACCCGATCCGACATGGAAAGCGCTTCGCCCTGGTCGTGGGTCACGTAGATGAAGGTGATGCCGAGCTGGCGTTGCAGGGCCTTCAGCTCGATCTGCATCTCCTCGCGCAGCTTCAAATCCAGCGCACCCAGGGGCTCGTCCAGCAGCAGGAGCTTGGGCCGGTTGATGAGGGCGCGGGCCAGGGCCACCCGCTGCCGCTGCCCGCCGGAAAGCTGCCCAGGCCGCCGATCCCCTAGCCCCGAGAGCTTGACCATTTCCAGCATCTCCTCGGCCCGCCGGTGGCGCTCAGGCCGGGGAACCCCCCGCACCATCAGGGCATAGGCCACGTTGTCGCGCACGTTCATGTGCGGAAAAAGCGCATAGTCCTGAAACACGGTGTTGACGTCGCGGGCGTAAGGCGGCAGCCTCGAGGCCTCCTGTCCAAACAGCACAATCTGCCCCGAGGTGGGCTGCTCAAAGCCGCCGATCAGGCGCAAGCAGGTGGTCTTGCCCGAGCCCGACGGCCCCAGCATGGAGAAAAACTCCCCGGGGAAGATTTCCAGATCCACCCCGTCCACGGCCTTCACCGGGCCGAAGTAACACGACACCCCGCGTAGTTCCACAGCAGCCTGAACGGATTGAGTTTTGGGTTCTTTATACATCTGTACCATCGTAGCGAGGTTATCCGTAGCGAGGTTATCGTCTGTTGACATGGGTGGGGGCTGGTCACTATGCCAAGCGTTACCGCGCCCAACCTTACCCTACCCACGAATCGCTTGGCTCCTTAACGCGGTGCGAGGCTATCTTTTTGAGTCCTTCGATCACTGAGCTTGTCGAAGCAGAGAACTCCCGCTGGCTGGGTTGGTTCGTCACCATCCCGTAACGAACCAACCGAATCCGGTATTACCGCGCCGGGATGCCAGGAGTGGTTGGTGATCTTCCTTACCTGCCCCCCTGAATTGCGATGTAGTCGCTCACCCAGCGGCTATAGGGCACGCACTGGTTGTTCTGGGTGCGGCACTGGACGGTGGGGGTGCGCCAGAAGAAAATCTTGTCGAAGTCGTTAAAGCCCTGGTTCTTGCAGCCATCGGCAGGCAGCAAGGAGCCGGGAGTGTTGCAGGCTGCCGGAACCACCGGGTTGGAGCCAAACCAGCCCGCAATGTCGGCCTGCACCTTGTTGGTAAGCTGCCAGTTGAGCCAGCGGTAGGCGCAGTTGGAGTTCTTGGAGTTGGCCGCCAGCATGGTGGTATCGGCCCAGCCGGTGGCCCCTTCCTTGGGCACCACCCAGTCAATGGGTCGCTTGTTGGCCTTGAGGGTGTTCACCTGGAAGATCCAGGTGGTCGAGGCCACCACCCCTTCGTTGGTGAAGTCCTGCACCTGGGCGTTGGCATCGTTCCAGTAGCGCTGGAGGAGGGCCCGCTGCTGGCGCAGCAGCTTGAGCACCTCCTGGTACTGCCGCTCGTTGAGCTCGTAGGGGTCTTTGATGCCGAGTTCGGGCCGGGTGCGCATCAGATAGAGCGCGGCATCGGCCACATAGATAGGCCCATAGTAGGCCTGGATGCGGCCTTTGTTGCTCTTGCCATCGGGCAGGATCATCTCCTCAAACACCACTTTCCAGCTATCCGGTGGGGTCTTGAAGACGTTGGTGTTGTAGGCCAGCACGTTTACGCCAAACTGGTAGGGCACCCCATACCGCACCCCGTTCACCACATACCAGGGCGCATTGAGCAGGCGTCGGTCAATATTACGGGTGTTGGGAATCAGGTTCCAGTTGACCGGAGCTACCACGTTGCCGGCTATCAGGCGCTGGGTGGCATCGCCCGAGGCGGTCACGAGGTCGTAGCCGCCCTGGTTCATCAGCCGAACGGCCTCGTCCGAGCTACTGAACACCTTAACCGTCACCTTACAGCCGGTCTCTTTTTCGAAGCCCGAGACCCAGTCGGCGCTCTTGTCAGTAGAGCCATTCTCCACATAGCCCGGCCAGGCCAGGATGTTGAGCTGGCCCTCGCTGGGCCCCAACGACTGCTTGGCCCGGCTGGCCGGAAGTTGTGCCACCGCTAGACCCGCCACTGCCGCTAAACCTACCACTGCCAAGAACCATCGTGTTCTCATGCTCCCTCCTCCACCAGCTACGACAGCCCCAAAGGCTAAGCCCCACCAACAAGACAACGCCAGCTGTCGAACTGCCCCTAACGATAAAGCCCCTGGGAAGCAGCGCACAAGAAACCTGAGGATATGGGAGGCATCGGAAAAACAGATTGGGAATCGGGGCTACTCCCCGGTGCTTAGCAGGTCGCTGTAGCCCATCCCGTAGGTCTGCACCCGGCTGTGCTCCCCTACCACCACCAAAAACTGCCGGGCCGCCTCGCTAAGAGCGCTGCCCCGGCGCCAGGCCACCCCGATCTCCAGACGGGGTAAACCCTCGAGCAAGGGGCGCGACTCCAGCCGATCGCCCTCGAGGCTCCAGGGCCTATACATCAGGTTGGGCAACACCGCCACGCCAATTCCCACCGCCACCAGGCTGCGCATGGCCTCGATGGAATCGGTACGCACCGCCACCCGGGGGAAGCCGCTCAAGCGGTAGATCTGCTGGGTGACCTCCTCGAGCTCGTCGTTCTTCAGGTACAAAAAGCGCTCGTCCCGCAAGTCCCCCAGCGACACCGCCTCGTGCTGCACCAGCGGGTGGTTGGTGGGCAGCCAGACCCGCCAGGGGGCCCGCAGCAGGGTGCGGGTCTCGAGGGCCTGCTTGTCCACCATCGAGACATTCATCACCGCTACATCCAGCTCGCCATTAATCAGCAGGTGCTCGATATAACCCCGCCGGTCTTCCACCACGGCCACCTGGATGCCCGGAAATACCCGCTCGAAGCGGTCGAGCAGGTAGGGCAGATAGTAGGCCGTTACCAGGCTGGTCACGCCCAGGTTGAGCTGCCCGGAGGTGGCATCGGGGCGCTCGCGGATGGCCTGCTCGGCGTTTCGTAGCGCAGCCAGCACCTCGTGGGCGTGGCGCAAAAACTGGTGTCCGGCGTGGGTCAGAATCATGCCCCGGGCATGCCGGGTAAAAAGCTCGGCCCCCAGGGTGTCTTCCAGCTTCTTGATGGCTTCCGTAACCACCGACTGGCTCACGTTGAGCGAGGTAAGGGCCCTGGAAATCGAACCCGACTCGGCCACCGCTATGAAATACACCAACTGTTTGAGCGATATTTGCACCAAGGACTCCTATCGGCAGAACCGATGATTCAAGTGTAGCTGCCCCGGTCAAGGCTTTCCAGCGGTGGAGCAAAATGGAGGCCAACCCGACGGGTTGGGATGCCCTGCGGGCGGCAGACCCGCTGCTACGGCTCGAGCGCGGCGGGGGCCGCTATACCCCAGAACCCAGCACCGCCAACGACCTGGCCTCCGCGCCCGGCCCGGTTGCTGGAAATTGCAAGACAACTCCCACAAAGCGCCCGGCGGGGCCAGGGTATGCTAGAGGAACTATGGTCAAAGATTTTGAATTTCCCAGCCTGGCCTACCTGGGCGGTAAGTGGCACAAAACCCCCAAAACCTTCCCGGTCAAAAGCCCCTACAGCGGCAGCCTGGTGGCCGAGGTGGCCGACTGCGGCGAGGCCGAGGCCAGAATGGCCGCCGATGCAGCAGTGGCAGCCTTCAAGGAATGGAAAAAGCTGACCGGCTTCGAGCGGGGCAAAATTTTGCGCAAGTGGAACGACCTGCTCATTGCCCACCAGGAGGAGCTGGGGCGCCTGACCGCACTGGAGATGGGCAAACCCATCACTGAGGCCAAAGGGGAGGTCTTGTATGCGGCCAGCTTCGTGGAGTGGTGCGCCGAGGAAGCCACCCGTGTAAACGGAGAGCTTATTCACTCGCGTTTCCCCAACAAGCGCCAGATGGCCGTGTACGAGCCGGTAGGGCCGGTGTATGCCGTCACGCCCTGGAACTTCCCCACCAGCATGATCACCCGCAAGGCCGCGCCCGCGCTGGCGGCAGGCTGCACCATCATCGTTAAACCCGCCGAGCAAACCCCCCTCTGTGCGCTGTACCTGGCCAAGCTCTGGGAAGAAGCCGGGGGGCCTGCCGGAACCTTGCAGGTGCTGCCCGCCTCCGACCCGGTGCCGGTCTCGAGGGTCCTGATGGAGGACATGCGTATCCGCAAGATCACCTTTACCGGCTCTACGCCTGTGGGCAAGATTCTCTACCGCCAGGGGGCCGATACCCTCAAGCGGGTCTCGCTCGAGCTCGGCGGCAATGCCCCCTTCATCATCTTCGAGGACGCCGACATCGAAAAAGCGGTGCAGTTCACCCTGCTCTCCAAGTACCGCAACGCCGGCCAGACCTGTGTAACCACCAACCGCATCTATGTGCACAAGAAGCTCGAGGCCGACTACGCCGGGGCACTGGCCGAGGCGGTGAGCCAGCTCAAGGTGGGCGACCCCCTGGATCCCAGCACCAACGTGGGGCCACTGGTCGAACAGCAAGGGCTGGATAAAGTGGTCTCGCACGTGCAGGACGCTCTTGCCAGAGGCGCTCAAGTGGTCGCGGGCGGCAAGCCCCTGGGCGGGCTTTTGTACGCCCCTACGGTCCTCACCGGCATCCAGCCGGGCATGCGCATCCTGGAAGAGGAAACCTTTGGGCCGGTAGCCCCCCTGATGCCCTTCGAGGACGAAGAACAGGCCATCGCCTGGGCCAACAACACCGACTATGGCCTGGCCGCCTACATCTGGACTAAAGACCTTTCCCGCGCCTTCCGGGTGGCCGAAGCGCTCGAGTACGGCATTGTGGGCGTAAACGACCCCGTCCCCAGCGCGATGGGCTCCAACCTGCCCTTCGGCGGCTACAAAAACTCTGGCCTGGGCCGCGAGGGTGGGCACTGGGGCATGGAGGAGTTCCTCGAGACCAAGCTCATCTCGTTCCTGCTGCCCTAAGTGTCTCCATCGTTGAAATACAAGCTGCTGTTCCGAAAGATCGCTGGGGGAATTGCGCCGACTCACTCCGCTGGTTTTGCCAATCTACCCTGGCGCAACTTAGACCTCGAGCTGAACCGGGCTACCGCGCCTCCAGCAAACAGGCAGACAACCCGAGATGCCTACCTCTAGAGCGCTCTTAAGCTGCTCACAACTTGGAGGCTACGTCTGTGAAGAGTGCGATAAAGCCAGTATCCGCACAAAAGCAGCTATAGAATGAAGGCATGGAAATAGTCGGCCTTCGCGGCGCTCCCCAAAAAACCCTTCTGGCCCTCAAGGAGGCGCTGAAGGGCGTTGATTTCTCCGAGGCCACGGTTACATACATCACCGACTGGCAGGACCAGCGGGCCAATGCCCGCTTTGCCATCTTCGTACGGGAGGGCAAACACCGCATCCTGAGCCTGGATGCTTTTGGTCCTCGCTTTGGGGCCGCAGGCGATGCGGCGCTCAGAGAAATTACCCTCTGGTTTATCGAGCGGGGCGTAACCGACTTCAAGGAGGCGGTGGTCGCCCCTTCCGAATACGCAGCGCTGTTCGAGCTCGAAGATCAAGAGCTCGAGCGGCTGATAGAAGCCACCGGCAACCCCACCGATCCCGTGCTTTACATCAAACGGGAATTCACCAGCCGAGCCTGAGGCCGAGCATCAAACATTGAAGCCAAACATCCGCATCTGACGCTTGCCATCTTCGGTCATGCGGGCGGGTGTCCAGGGCGGCGTCCAGACAAAGTCTACGTTTACTGCATTAACGCCTTCCAAACGCATCACGGCGATTTCAGCATCGGCTTTGACGATATCCTGGGCGGGGCAGCCAATGGAGGTCAGGGTCATGGTGATGTCCACCACGCCCCCCTCCTTGACCTCGGCGTCGTAGACCAGGCCCAAATCCACCACGTTAACCGGAATCTCCGGGTCGCGCACAACCTTGAGGGCTTCCAAAATCTGTTCTTTGGTGGGCAGTGTGGTCTCGCTCATGACCCCCATGGTACTTTAGGCCGGGCATTTACACCCTGCTTTATCGCACTCTTCATTTTGAAGAGCGCTCTATGTTGCAAAAAAAGAGCGAGTCTGCACTCGCTCTTCCAGAGCTCCGCCAACCTTTACATAAACCGCTTTCTGCGGCGGTAGCTTTTTACATCCTTGAAGCTCTTGCGTCCACCCGATTTGGCCACCCCCAGATAAAACTCCTTCACATCGGGGTTGGTTTCCAGGTATTCCTTGGTACCCTCCAGGGCAATCCGCCCCGACTCCATGATGTAACCATAGTGGGCCACCGAGAGGGCCACCCGGGCGTTCTGCTCCACCACCAGCACCGTCACGCCTTCCTCGGCGTTGATCTGGGCCACAATATCGAAAATTTCACGCACCAGCAGGGGGGCCAGCCCCAGGCTGGGCTCGTCCAGCAGCAAAAGGCGCGGGCTGGCCAGCAGGGCCCGCCCAATAGCCAGCATCTGCTGTTCGCCGCCCGAGCAGTAGCCCGCCAGGCGATTTTTGATCAGGGCCAGTTTGGGGAAATAGTGGTAGATGCGCTCGAGGTCTTCCTTGACCTTAGCCCAGTCGCGCCGGGTAACCGAACCCACCCGCAGGTTTTCCTCCACCGTAAGGTGCTTAAAAACCCGCCTTCCCTCCGGCACCTGCACAATGCCCTTGAGCACAATCTGCTCCGGCAGCTTGTTGGCAATGTTCTCGCCCCGGTACAGGATAGAACCCGACACCACCTTGCCGTCCTCGGGCACCAGCAACCCCGAAATGGCCCGCAGGGTGGTGGTCTTTCCGGCGCCATTGGGGCCCAGCAAGGCGGTAATGTGCCCTTCGGGCACCTTCAGCGACACCCCCCGCAACACCTGAATGATGTCCTTATACACTACCTCGATGTTGTTAACTTCCAGCAAAATGGGGCCCAGGTCTTCAGGTTGCATATAGCCTCGCTCATCGCTTGTAGCCAGTAGCCGATGGCTAAATTTTCTTCAGCTATCAGCTACTGGCCTCTGGCCCAGCTTTAGGGGTTTCTCACCTGGCGGAACAGCGTAGAGGTAAAGGGTTCAGTTACCGGAACAAACTTGCCGCCTCTAGCTTCCAACACCCGCAACCCCTCGGCTCCGGTCTGCTCGCTGCGGGTGAAGTCGATCTCGATGCCTGCCTTGGTAGAGACCGCAAAGCCGGGTCTGAAGGCGTTGGGGCCGTTCATACCAATCAGGGCCTGGTAGACGGTTTCGTTATCAATGCGGCCATTGAAGCGCTGGGCAGCCCGCTTCATGGCCTCTACCGCGATGGCCGCCGCCAGCATCCCGGCGGTGTAGTTGGTGGAGTTGAGAATATCGGCGCCGCGGTTATATTTTGCGGCCAGCTGCTTCTGCAGGTTAATGCCCGGTGCGTTCTCGTCCAGGGTGTAGTAGCTGCTGGCCCACAAGTAGCCCTCAGCCGCATCCCCGGCCAGGCGAATCAAATCGGCACCGCCGGTGTAAACCGCCCCCATCTGCTTGATCTTTTTATCCAGTCCCAGACGCTTGGCGTCCTTGAGGATGTTGGCTACCGGCCCGGCTACGTTTTGGTGGATGATGAACTCGACCCCGGCAGCATCCAGTGCGCGCAACAGGGCGGTGTTGTCCAGGTTGCCCCCGCCCACTTCCCGCACATCCACGATGGTCTGTCCCAACCGTTGGGCAGCTCGACGGGCATGGTCTACCACCGCACGCCCGAAGGGGCTGGGGTTCACCACCAGGGCAATCTTGGCATTTTTGCTGGTTCGGTTGATGTACTCCATCAGCGCCACCACCTGCTCGGAGTAGCTGCTCACCGGCAGGAACATGTACTGGTTGTTGGGCGGTTCAATCAGGCCGATGTGGGCCGAGGCGGGAATGGTGGGCATCTTCACTTCGTTGATGAGGGGCTTGAGTTGCAGCATGGCCCCGGTAGAGTAGCCCAGGTAAATAGCCGGCTTGGCCCGATCCAGGGCTTCCTCGAAGATGCGCTGAGTGTTGGGGTTCTGGTACTGGTCGTCCCGCACGCTGCAGTTGAGGGTGACGTTGGGGATCAGTTTTTGCTCGTTGGCATAGCGGCAGTAATCCTCGATACCCGCCCCATACGGCCCCCCCACGTCCGAGGTGGGCCCCGTCACGGCCCCCGACCACAGCAGGTTGACCGTGCGCCCCTGGGCCATAGCCAGTCCCAGGAGTGCCACTGTTGCTAAAACCATCGCTCGCTTCATGATGCCTCCTCTATCTCTGCTAATCTTCACTTAGATTGCAACGCGCCTAACGCGGTGTTGCCTTGGTTGCGGGCCTCAATACTTGAACGGCCAGGTTCGGAAATAACTTCGCACAAGCCGCCACCAGTTGTATAGCCCTCTCGGTTCGAAAACCAGGAACAGCACAATCACCAGGCCAAAAGAAAGGGGCAGCAAGGCCGAGGCCACATCCACACCCGCCGGGGTGATGCTCTGAATGAAGGCGTTGGATTTCATCCATTCCGAAAGCCGTTCCACGTACAAGCGCAAAAACTCGATAAAGGCCGGGCCCAGTATGCTGCCCACCACCGTGCCCAGCCCGCCCACAATGGCCATGGCCAGCAGGGCCACCGAGCGGCCCAGGGTGAACTCCTCCACCACCACCGCCCGCTGCATATAAGCCAGCAAACCCCCGGCCACCCCCCCGTAGAAGGCCCCCAGGGCAAAGGCCATGAGCTTGGTGCGGCCCGGATCCATACCCATAGCGTCGGCGGCGCGGTCGTTGTCGCGCACGGCGATGAGCGCCCGGCCATACTTGCCCCGCAGCAGGTTGCGCCAGGCTATGACCACGAGCACCAGCACGAACAAAATCACGTAGTACCAGAAATAGTTGTGGTTGCGGAAGCTAATTTCCAGGCCCAAAAAGTTTCGCATCTCCACCGGAATCGCCGCCCCTTGGGCCAGGGCCGGACTGCGCCCCACCACCCACACGAAAATCTCCTGGAATGCCAGCGTCGCCAGCGCCAGGTAGAGGTGCTTGACCCGGAGGCTCGGAATTCCCACGATGAAGCCGATGATGGCCGCTGCAAAGCCCCCCAAAGGAACCGTTAACCAGAACGGTAGGCTGGGTGCGCTCAAGGCCACCGTGTAAGCCCCCACCCCCATAAAAGCCGCCTGACCCACGCTAATCAGGCCCGCATAGCCGGTGGTGATGTTGAGCCCCAGCACCGCAATGATGTAAATCAGAATGAAGTTGAGCACCAGCACCTGCGAGCGTTCTAAGAACATCGGCAGGATACACAGGGCTACAAGCAGCAGCACCAGCGAGACAATCTCGCGGTAGTTGGCAAAGATGGTGGTGTCCTGCACGTAGGAGGTGCGGTAGTTGCCGGTCTGGGCCCAGGGGTTACGCATAGAAACCCCCCCAAAAAGCGTAGAAAGTGGAAAGAGAAAAGAGCAAAGGAGAGCCCAGAGGCCCCTGCTTTCCTCCTTCTACTTTTCTCTTTGCTCGCTGTTCGTTCCTCATCACACCCTCTCAATCTCCTCGGTGCCAAACAGCCCATGGGGCTTGAACCACAGCATGACCAGCAGCACCACAAAGGGCATTACATACTGCGAGCCACCCCCTACCAGTCCAATCTGGCTAAAGAACCCATCCAGGTAGGCGGTAGAAAAGGACTGCAGGATGCCTATGACGATACCCCCCACCACGGCTCCCGGAACCGAGTCCAAACCCCCCAGGATCACTGCCGGGAATACCGCCAGTCCGATAGCAATCAGGCCGTCCTGGTTCAGGCCCGACACCGTTCCGACCACAATGCCAGCAGCAGCAGCCGTAAGGCCTGCCACCGCCCAGGCCAGTGCAAAAACCCGCTGCACCGAGACCCCCACACTCATGGAGGCCATCTGATCGTCGGCCACCGCCCGCATCGAGACCCCCAGCACCGAACGCTGGAAAAACCAGCCAAAAAGCAGCAAGAACACTACGGTAAAACCAATCGCCAAAAGCTGTGGGTACGAGATGTTAATGGCCCCCAGGTTGAGCCCTCCCGCCGGCAAAAATGCCGGGAAGGTGAAATTGCCCGAACCAAAGGGGGTCAGGTACATCAGGCCGTCCAGCACACTGGCCAGACCAATGGTGACCATAATTACCGAGATAATCGGCTGCCCCACCATCCGGCGCAAAAACACCCGCTCTACCAGAAACCCCAGTCCGGCCGTTAGCAGCATGGACACCAACGCCGCCAGCCATATGGGCAGCTTGACCCACACCGCCAGGGCATAGGCCATAAAAGCCCCAATGGCAATAAACTGGCCGTTGGCAAAGTTAATAACCCGGCTGGACTTGTAAATCAGCACAAATCCCAGTGCAGCCAGGGCGTATATGCAGCCTACGGCCACACCGGAGATGAGGTTTTGCACAAAGTCGATCACAGACTACGCCTCCTATGCACCCACCAGTTCGGTCTTGCCATTGGCCTCGAGCACCCTTACCTCTACCGAGACTTTTTGCACCGTACCGTCCTGGTACTTGAACTCAGTGTCCACCTGCACCGTGTCGGCATGGCCGTAAAGCGCATCCACAAGGGGTTGATAGCGCTGCATGATGAACTTCCGGCGCACCTTACCGGTACGGGTCAGCTCGTCATCGTCGGCATCGAGCAGCTTATAAAGCAACACAAAGCGTCGGATGCGCAAGTGCTCGGGTAGCCCTGCGTTGACCGCCCTCACCTCCTTGCGAATGAGCTCGGCCACCTGCGGCTTTTGCGAGAGGTCTATATAGGTGGTGTAGGCAATCCGGTTGTCCTCGGCCCATTTGCCCACGGTCTGGGGGTCTACGTTAATAAAGGCGGTAAGGTAGGGCTTCTGGTCGCCAAAGACCACCGCTTCTTTGATGTAGGGGCTGAATTTGAGCTTGTTCTCGATAAACTGCGGGCTGAACATCTGCTGGGTGCTGGTGTGCATCACGTCCGATACCCGGTCAATCACCACCAGGTGGCCCTCGGGCGTGAGGTAGCCGGCATCGCCGGTGTGCAGCCAGCCATCGGCAAAGGTTTCGGCGGTGGCCTCGGGGTTCTGCCAGTAACCCGCCACCACCGCGTCGGATCTGCACAGAATTTCGCCGCGCTCGCTAATTTTGACCTCGCCCCCCGGAATCGGCACCCCCACCGTATCGGCCCGCACGTCGCCGTCGCGGTGCACAAAGGCAATCCCGATGATCTCGGTCTGGCCGTAGATTTGCTTGAGGTTAACCCCAATGGCGTGGTAAAAGCGGAAGACATCCGGGCCGAGTGCAGCCCCGCCGGTGTAGGCCCGGCGCAGCCGCAAAAAACCAAGCTGGTCGCGCAGGGGTTTGAACATGACCTGGTCGGCCAGCCAGTAGGCCAGGCGCAGCCCCAGGGGCATGGGTTTACCACTCATGCGGTAGTCGGCGGCGCGGTAGCCGATTTTGAGCATCTGTTGGTAGACCCAGCGGTTGAAGGCGTAGGTCTCGGAGATACGAACCCAGATCTGGCTCTGGGTGCCCTCCCAGACCCGGGGCGGGCTGAACATCACGTGCGGCCCAATCTCCTTGAGGTCGCTCATGGCGGTCTCTACCGACTCGGGCATGTTGACGGCAAACCCACCGGCCAGCGCCATGCCCACCGACATCATCTGCTCGCCAATCCAGGCAAAGGGCAAGAAAGACAAATAGTCGTCGGTAGGCTTCAGGGGGTCAATCTCCTGCAAAGCCACCCCCATGTGCAGCAGGTTGCGGTGCATTAGCATGGCGGCCTTGGGCCTGCCGGTGGTACCGGAGGTGAGGGAGAGGTGGCAGACGTCCTCGGGCCGGCCCTGGGCAATGCGTTCCTCCACGGCCTGGGGGTGCTTCTCCAGGTATGCTTCGCCCAGCCGCTCCACCTCTTCGAAGCCGATGATCCAGGGGTCGTCCTGGTAGGCGCGCATCCCCTTGGGGTCTTCGTAGATGACCTTGCGCACGCTGGGAATTTCGCTGCGGATTTCCAGGAGCTTGTCCACTTGCTCCTGGTTCTCGGCCACCACAAAGGCCGCCCCGGTATAGGAGAGCACATAGGCAATCTCGGGGGGCAGCGAAGACTGGTACACACCCACCGAGATCCCGCCCAGCGACTGGGTGGCAAGTTCGGCATAGAGCCACTCGGGGATGTTGTCGGCAATCACCGCCAGCCGCTCCCCCTTCTCGAAGCCCAGCGCCAAAAGACCCGCGGCAAAACGGGTTACGTGCCGGTAGTAGTCGGCAAAGGTGATCTCGTTCCAGATGCCAAAGTCCTTCTCGCGGATGGCCACCTGCTTGGGCATCGCTTTGGCCCGCATCTGGAGGACTTGCGGGAGGGTGTATTTTTTGAGCTCGTAGCCGGAGGGCATCATGGGCAACCTCCACGCAATGGGTAAAGGCGAGAAAAGGGAAAAGGGGAAAGAGAAAAGTAAAGGCTTTTGAAGTCCCTTTTCTCCTTTCTCTTTCCACTTTCCACGCCTCTCGCTTTATGCCACATGATCCACCCCCACATAGGCCTCCTGCACGCGCGGGTTCTGGCTGACTTCCTCGGGCAGCCCCGAGGCAATCACCTGACCAAAATCCAGCACGTAGACCCGCTCGGAGATGTCCATCACCACGCCCAGGTCGTGTTCGATGAGGATGATGGTGGTACCGCGCTCGGCCCGGATGTCCAGGATAAAGCGCACCATATCTTCTTTTTCTTCCAGGGTCATGCCGGCCATGGGCTCGTCCAGCAGCAAGAGCTTGGGCGAGAGGGCCAGGGCCCGGGCCACCTCGACCCGCTTGCGCACCCCGTAGGGCAGGTCGCCCACCAGGGCTTTGCGGTAGGGCTCGAGCTCCATGAAATCTATGATCTCTTCGCAGAAGCGTCGGTTTTCCACACCGACCCGCATGGCCCGGCCATAAATCAGGATGTTATCCAGTAGGTTGTAGTGCCCAAAGGTGTGGCGGGCCATCAGGAGGTTTTCCAGCACCGACATGCCGGTGAATAGCTCGATGTTCTGAAAAGCCCGCGCGATACCATACTTGGTAACCTGGTGGGGTGAGGCGTGGGTCAGGTCGTGGCCTTCAAAAATGATTTTGCCCGAAGTGGGGTGGTAGAAACCCGAGATGCAGTTGAGCAGGCTGGTCTTGCCCGCACCGTTGGGCCCAATCACCGAGACCAGCTCGCCGTTGGCAACCTCGAGGGAGACCTCGCTAAGCGCCCTCACCCCGCCAAAGTTTAGTGATACACGTTCTACCTTAAGCTGCACCAGGCCTCCTGAAACTATGAAACATCCCTTTAAAGGCTCATACCCCGCATTGCCTACTCGACTAACAAACAAGCGTTTGGTTGGGCTAGAGTATACCGATGGGCCCTATATTATGTCAACGTTTTGTGGCCTTGTATGCAAAAAAACGTTATATTGCAGGCATTGCACAAAATGAAGTTTTTTTGTTATGCGAAGCCCACCCCCTCCTTTAGTCCTGGCCCTGCGTTGCTTTTAACCCAGAGCCTCGAGCCCAGCCAGAAGAGGCTTGAAGCATCTAGGTGCCCCGATGTCTTCCCCCGCTTCCCGCTTTGGGGCCAATGTGCTACACTTTTAGGGTTGCCTGGCTCGGCCCGGCAGGATTACTTTTCTGGCTCTAACCCGGCCAGTTTTTTGGAGGAAGCGATGAAACGCACTTGGCAACCCAACAAGCGTAAACGGGCCAAAACCCACGGTTTTCGCGCCCGGATGAAGACCGCCGAAGGCCGCAAAGTACTAGCCCGCCGCCGCGCTAAAGGCCGCGCAAAGCTGACTGTCAGCAGCGAGCCTCAATTGCGCCGCTAGACCCAGGGCGTTTTCCCGGCTCCCCGATGCTGGGGAGTTTTTTTCCCTATACACAACTACACACAATTAGCCATAAGACCTGGCCACACATCCATGCCATTCTCTTCCCTCAAAGGTGAAAGAGCCTTCCAGCGCCTTCGTGGGGGGCGCATGGGGCGTGGAAAGTACCTGATGGTGCGCTGGTTCCCGCTACGACCCAACGCCTTCAATCCGGTGCGGGTGGGCATAGTGGTCTCCAATAAGGTGTCCAAAAAAGCTACCGTGCGTAACAAGATTCGCCGTCGCCTACGGGAAATTTTGCGAAAAATGCACCTTCCGCCGTGCGAGATGGTGGTGGTGGCCCAGCCCGAGGCGGTGGGCGCGTCCTACTGGGATTTACTAAAGGATCTAACCCATGCCCTAAAAAAGAGCGGGCTGGTACAATGACACAGGTTGGTTTGCTCTATTGTGGAAACCCGGAGCGTCGGTCTGAGATGTTGAACCAGTTTCTAAAGGGCAGCGTGCGCTTTTACCGGCGCTTTATATCGCCATTGAAGCCGCCCACCTGCCGCTTCTACCCAACCTGCAGCCACTATGCGCTGGAAGCGCTGGAGCGCCACGGGCCTGTTTGGGGCCTGTACCTGAGCCTCAAGCGTATTCTTAAGTGCCACCCCCTGCACCCGGGTGGGTTGGATTATGTACCTGAGGAAAGGCCTCGAGTCCGCTGGAATCCCCTGGACTCGCTGAAGTAAAAGGAGCAACTGGATGAAACGCTGGTTCTGGATAAGTTTGGCTTTGATCGCCCTGGCCCCCGCCTTCGCCCTCACCCCTGAGTGGCGCGAGGTAGATGTCAACAAAGACGGCAAGCCCGAAAAAGTGGCCGTCACCAACCTGGCCGACATCGCCTTCAATGAACAGGGTCAGATTGTGGGTTGGTACATCAAAACTGTGCGCGCCACCGACTTCAAGGGCAACTACGACCGCGCTCCAAACCTGGTTCACTCGAGCCAGACCCTACCCGGAACCCTCGAGGGCTTCACCCCAAGCAGCCGCGAGTTTATCCGTCGGGAAGCAGGCAACCCCGATGCCGACTTCATCGCCCGCTTTAGCGACGGTAGCACCACTCTTACCTACACCGTCCACCCCCGCTTCCTGACCATCGACGTAGATGTGCAAAGCCCCACCCCTCGCAAGCTGGTCTGGGCCGGCATTGGCGGAACCGACACCCCCATCACCAAGTGGCTGGGGCAGGGCAATAAAGAACCCCTTAACGCAGGGCAAGGCCCGGCAGTGTACGTGGGCTGGCAGACCCAAAAGAGCGCGGGTTTTGCCATGTTTATCCGCCCCCAAACCCCCACCCCCATCACCCTCACCCAGCTCAACGGCGCAGGCATCGCAGAGATTAGCGTCCCGGCGGGCAACTTTAATCTCAAGGTATATGGCGGCGCCAACGAGCTGGTGCGTCTGAACGTGGAGAACTTCTATGAGCTGCCGGGGGTTTTCCAGCCCAACATCTGGGGCCAGATTTCGCTTGGCCTGCTGTGGCTGTTAGAAGAAGCCCACAAACTGGCCGGGGGTAGCTGGGTATTGGCAATTGTGCTGGTCACAATCTTGATTCGGATATTGTTTTGGCCCTTGATGCACCAGCAGTATAAGAGCATGGCCGAGATGCAAAAAATCCAGCCCCTGATGAAAAAAATTCAGGAGAAGTACAAAGACAACAAGGAAAAGCAGCAAGAAGAGATGATGAAGCTTTACCAGGAGCACAAGATCAACCCCCTGGGCGGCTGCTTTCCCTTACTTTTGCAGATGCCTATCCTATTCTTGATGTTCAAACTAATGTCGGGCTATGAGTTTGGTCAGGGTTTTCTTTGGGTTCCAGACCTGGCCTTGCCGGATCCGCTCTACATTCTTCCTATCATTTACATACTGGTCATTTTTTTGTCTACGCTTATGACCGCGGCAGGAAACAGGGATGCCATTCGGCAAGGGATAATAATCAATCTCGTTTTTGCTTTTATCCTTTTTAGTTTTCCTGCGGGCGTGAACTTATATTACACCTTGTTCACCATCCTGGGAGTAGGCCAGCAGTACTTGATAAATAAGCAACTTGGGATTGGAAAGCCTTTCGTAGCCAGCTAGTAGTTTAGATTTTTTACATCCAGCAATAGAAAAACCAACCGCACGATGTCAATCGTGCGGTTGGTTTGAAATAATTCTGTGTGAGGAGGTGAAAAAAATGGAAATCCTGATGGAACTTCTAGGGATTTACAACACTTTTCTTAGCAATTTCCTTTGGTAACGGCTGCTAGTCAGTATATATTTATTCGCCCCCAACTGGGGGCGTTTTTTGTCTATGCTTGGTAAGCTATAATCGGACGATTAGCTATGGATGACAAAAAGCGTGGACTCGATGATCTGTTATCCGACCTGGGGATTGGGGAAAACGAAAGCGCCCCCGAGGTCGTACTGAAGGAGGAAGAGGCCGCCCCACTCGTGACCCAGCCCAACCAGGCACAAGACCCCAAAAGCGTGCTCGAGCACTTTATGGTGGGATTGCTCTTGCGCTTAGACCCAGCCTATTCGGTGGAAATAGCCCAGGATGGCGAGCTGTTCCGGGTCGAGATTCTGGGAGGCGACTCGGGGCGGGTGATTGGGCGCGAGGGCAAAACCCTGCAAAGCCTCGAGTTCATTGTAAATGTGGCCATGGCCAAGCACTTCGGCCCGGCTTACCGGGTGGTGCTGGATGCGGCAGGTTACCGTCGCCGCAACGAAGAGCGCATCCGGCGGATGGCCTCCGACGCGGTGTTGCAGGTGGAGGTGAGCGGTCAGCCCATCGAACTGCCCCCCATGCGCCCCAGCGAACGCCGCCTGATTCACGTGATGCTCAAACAGCACCCCAAAGTAACCACCACCTCGGTGGGCGAAGGGGAAGAACGCCATGTGGTGGTCTTACCGCGGGAGGCCAGCACACCCGAAAATGACCCCCAGGCCTAAGCGCTTTTTAGAGCTTCTGCAGGCTTTGCAACAGGAGCTGCTGGCTGCCGGGAAACCCGCCGTCGAGGCGCGCTGGCTGGTGGCCCACGCAGCCCAGCTAAGCGACCATGAGCTGGCCTTACGGCTTACAGAATCCGTGCCGCCGGACGTAGAAGAAGCCGCCTGGGCCATGTTGCGCCTGCGGCTTTCGGGCTATCCCTTGCAGCTGCTGCTGGGCGAAGCCGAGTTTTATGGGCTCAAGCTCAGGGTAGAGCGCGGGGTTCTGATTCCCCGGCCCGAGACCGAAGGGCTGGTCGAACACGCCCTGGCCCACCTGCCGCTGGACAAACCGGCTCGTGTGCTGGATGTTGGCACCGGCAGCGGGGCCATCGCGCTGGCCCTCAAGGCCATGCGGCCCCAGGCCACCGTCTGGGCCAGCGATATCAACCCCAAAGCCCTCGAGCTGGCCCGCAGAAACGCGCTGCAACTGGGGCTCGAGGTCACCTTCCTGGAAGCCCCCTTTACCGCCAACCTGCAGGGGCTGGATCTGATTGTCTCCAACCCCCCCTACCTGCCCGACAGCTACCGCGAAGAAGCCCCGCCCGAGCTGGCCTACGAAGATTCCACCGCCCTCTACGCCGGCCCGGATGGCCTGGAGGTGGCCCGCGAACTGCTACCCCAGGCCTGGAAGACCCTCAAACCTGGGGGCTGGCTGTGGCTGGAACTGGCCCCCGAAAACGTCTACACGCTGCTGGCCGAAGCCACCGCCCAGGGCTGGCTCGAGGCCCGGGTGCTACCTGACCTGACCCAGCGGCCCCGCTATCTGGTAGGCCAGAAGCCCATCGAATCCCAGAACTTTGCGGATGCCTAAAGCAAGAGGCCCAGCAGAATCACTAAAAACCGCGATAGAATCTGAAATATGGACTTGCGTGTATACCTGCAGACCGCCCTCGATGCAGCCTATCTGGCCAAAGGCATTCACCAGTACTACCAGGAGAAGGGTTTTACCCTAAGCAGCAAGTCCACCCCCACAGACCTGGTTACTCAGGCCGACCACGAGTCGGAAGCGGCCATCCGAGAACTCATTGCCGCGCGCCACCCCGACCACGTGGTGCTGGGAGAGGAGCAGGGCCAGGACAGAGAAGGGGCTTTTCGCTGGATTGTAGACCCCCTGGATGGCACCGTAAACTACGCCCACGGTTTTCCCTTTTATGCGGTGAGTATCGGCCTCGAGGCCCACGGCGAGGTGGTGCTGGGAGTGATTCTCGATACCGCCCGGGGCGACCTATTCACCGCTACCAAGGGGGGCGGGGCCTTCATGAATGGCCGCCCCATCCGGGTTTCCCCTCGAGCCACCCTGGTGGGAAGCCTGCTGGCCACCGGCTTCCCCTATGACGTTAGCAAAGACACCGAAAACCTGGTCTACTTCCAGCGGGCCCTGACCAGAGGGCTTATGGTGCGGCGTCCCGGCGCTGCCGCCCTCGACCTGGCCTACGTGGCCGCCGGGCGTCTGGATGGTTTCTGGGAGGTGAAGCTCAACCCCTGGGATGTGGCCGCAGGCTGGCTCATCATCCGCGAGGCCGGGGGTACGGTTACGGGCATGGAGGGGGAGGCCTACCGGCTGGGCAACCGCTACCTGGTAGCCTCCAACGGCCTGATTCACCAGCCTCTGCTGGACACCATACACGGGCGATAGGGCTGGATAGAGCGCTCTTCACAAGAAGAGTGCAACATTCGAGGGCAGCCATCAAATAACCTTGCGCCCGATATCCCGCCGGTAAATGGCGTGCTCGAATCTGACCGCACCCACCCCCACATAGGCCCGCTCAATGGCTTGGCGCAGATCCTCACCAAGCCCCACCACACTCAGCACCCGGCCCCCGTTGGTGAGCAGGCCTTGCGGGCCTCTGCGGGTTCCAGCCTGAAAGTAAAGCACCTGCTCGGGGGGCCGCTGGGGCAGCGACAGCGGCAGGCCTTTATGGGGGTCGTCGGGGTAGCCCGGCGCAGCCATCACCACACAGGCCGAAGCCAGCGGATGCCAGTCCAGGGTCAGCTCGTGCAGGCGGCCCTCCACCACCGCCAGGGCCAGCTCCACCAGGTCGGTCTTGAGCAGGGGCAGAATGGCCTGGCACTCGGGGTCGCCAAAACGGGCGTTAAACTCCAGAACCTTGGGCCCATCGTCGGTGAGCATCAGGCCAGCGTAAATGACCCCCTTGTAGACGATCCCTTCAGCCCGCAGCCCATCCACCAGGGGTTTGAGCACCCGCTCGATAATCTCGGTCAGCAGGCCCGGCGCCAAAGGGTAGGGGCAGATAGCCCCCATGCCCCCGGTCATGGGGCCGGTATCGCCGTCGAGCAAGCGCTTGTGATCCTGGGAGGGCAGCAGGGGCTTGATGGTGATGCCGTCGGTTACGGCCAGCACAGTGACCTCGGAGCCGCTCAAAAACTCCTCGATTACGATTTCGGTGCGCTCTGGCCCCGAAAGAATGTTGGCTACGGCCTGCTTGGCCTGTTGCAGGCTGGTTGCCACCGTTACCCCTTTGCCCGCGGCCAGACCCGAGTCTTTGACCACGATGGGCGCCCCCACCCCCTCGAGGTAGGCCAGGGCGTCCAGTACGTCACTAAAACTCCTGTGCCGGGCCGTGGGAATGCCAAAGCGCTCCATCAGCCCCTTAGCAAAGGCCTTGGAGCCCTCGATCATGGCAGCCTGCTGGGTGGGCCCAAAAATTTTCAGGCCCCTGGCCAGAAACGCATCGGCGATTCCCTCCACCAACGGCGCTTCCGGCCCCACCAGGGTTAGCTCGATGCCTTCCTGGTCGGCCCACTCGGCCAACCCCTGCACGTCACCATCCCAGGGAATGCACTCGGCCAGCTCGGCCATACCAGGGTTGCCTGGTGCAGCGTACAGCTCGCTCACCAGCGGCGACTGCGCCACCTTCCAACACATCGCATGTTCCCGCCCGCCCGAACCAACGACCAATACTTTCACGGAGCTAAGAATAACAGGGGGCAGTGAACAGCGAATAGGGGCCTGCGAACCCACCCGAAGCTCGCTCTTTTTGCTGAGGGCCCCACCTGAGGCAGCGGTGGGGCAGCTTCGGGTTTGTGCTGCACAACACTTCAGTTGGGGTTGGCATCATACCTCCCCCCTCAGCACCATCCGCACCGCCTCTGGGTAGGCCAGGTGTTCTTGTTCCAGAATGCGGGCCGACAAGGTTTCCACGGTATCGCCTGGCAGTACCGGAACCCGGCGCTGCAACACGATGGGGCCGGTGTCCATACCGGCATCCACAAAGTGCACGGTGCAGCCCGTCTCGCTCACCCCCGCCTCGAGGGCCTGGCGCTGGGCGAAGAGGCCGGGAAACTGCGGCAAAAGCGAGGGGTGAATGTTGAGGATGCGCCCCTCCCAGGCTTGCACAAACTCCGGCGACAATAGGCGCATAAAGCCCGCCAGCAGAATCAGGTCTATGTGGTGGTCGCGCAGGAGTTGGCCCGCTACCTGCTCGAACTGAAAGCGCCCGGTAGTGCCGGCTGCACCTTGTGTACGGTTCCTGGGCCAGGGCACGTATTCGGCTTCTACCTGGGCCTCAACCGCTTTTTGCAGGGCCAAAGCTTCACGCCGGTCGGAGATGACCAGCACGATGTGGCCCAGTGGGTTGTCGTGGGGAAAGGCTTTGAGCAAGGCTTCCAGATTGCTGCCGCGCCCCGAGGCCATGACGGCAATGCGGGCGGGTCGTCCCAGAGGAAAATGTTTCATCCGATAATCCTCCAGTTACGCGCCATCGCCAGTTGGCGCAGCCTGGGTTCGGGGTACACCACCACCGGCTGCTCGGCCAGCTCGAGCATCGGCAGGTCGGGCAAGCTGTCGCCATAAGCCGCGAAGAGCGCCTCTCCCTGCAAAAACTTGCCAAGGTGTTCGGCTTTATGAGCCCCCGAGCGCACTGGCCCCCGCAGCCGACCGGTAAAAACACCACCTTCGACCTCGAGGGGTGTGCCCAGGGCCTCCACCCCCTCCCCCAGCCGCCGCGCAAAGGCTTCCAGAATGGGCTGGAAGGTGGCCGAGCACAGCACCAGCCGCCGCCCTTCCTGCCGCAGCCTGAGCAATTCGTCCAGCACCTCGAGCCGTCGCTTGGGCCAGAGCTCGTTGGTAACCACCCACTCGCTCACGGCGGTTAGCTCGGCCTGCCCCAACCCCGCCAAAAGCCCTGCGGCCCTTTCCATAAAGCGATCCTGAAAGGCCCGCTTATCTGCCAGGCCCAGCCGCGCGGCCACAGCGCCCGGCAGGTTGCGATAGAAAAACCTCTGATACTCCCCCGCCCGCCCGTGCGCCTGCATCCAGGCGGCCATGCCCCGCCAGGTCTCGCCGGTGGTTAGGGTGCCTTCTAGGTCTGCCGCGATGGTGTTCATGGTTGCTGCTCAAAATACCATTTACTGGCCCCGGTGTCGCCGCTTATGGCGCCCTTGTCTTTGGCCGACAAGTACCCCGGAGGAGACTTTTGCTCAGGGCACGGTGGAGGTCTGGGGTTTATGACCTGTGGGCTCATAGGTAGCAATCACCACACCCGTAGTCGAAACCACGCTACCCACCAGCTTCAGGCCAACGGGCGGCGTACCCTCGCCAAAAAGCCGCTTGCCCTGGCCCAACACCACCGGATAGGTCTGGACGATGAGCCGATCCAAAAGGCCCGCTTTCAGCAGCTGGGGGTAGAGCGTCGAGCTTCCCTGCACCAGCAGGTCGGGGCCTTCGGTGGCCTTGAGTTTTCGAAGGGCATCCAGGTTGGGCAAGCGGTGGCTGTTGTGCCACGTGGGGGTCAGGTCGCGGCTCGAGAGCACATACTTGGCCGTAGGGTTGAACCGGGCTGCAATGGGGTTCTCCGGGGGCATCTGGGGCCAGTATGGGGCAAAAATCTCGTAGGTCTTGCGCCCCAGCAGCAGCGCATAGGGCGCACCCAGCAGATAGCCCCGCACGGCCTCACGCGTGACGTCGTCGGAATACGCCCAGATCCAGCCGCCGAGTTCAAACCCCCCGCTGCAATCCTCCTCTGGCCCTCCAGGGGCTTGCATCACACCGTCCAACGATACAAACACCGCACCAATAATCTTTCGCATTTCTGCATGCTACTTCAGGAGAATACGGCGCACGGTGCGCCGTATTCTGGTTGTGTTTACCGGAATCACGTTCTAGTTGAGCCTGAACGAGTAGTAGGTGCACCGGCCCGTCCACACCGTGATGGGCCCCTTGCTGCGGCTGGGGTCGGGGGCGTTGACCTTTACGGTTACACGGCAATTGTCGGTGCCCAGCCCAGCATTGTAGACGTTGTATAAGTCGAAAACGTTGCTCGTAGAAGCGTTATCGGCGCGGAGCACTTTGTCAAACCCTGGGCCACTCACGTAGAGCTTCCAGTCGTAGGTCAGGGCTTCGTTGCTGGGGTTTTCCACGGTAATCCCGCCGTAGTAGCGGGTAGGGGTAGGCCCAATGCGGAGGGTACAACCTATATCGCTCAAGACAATGGTGCTGCCGCCCGCTACCTTTACACTCGTGCAGATGCGGAACTGCCCACCTGAGTACTCCCTCGAGTACACCCCGTAGTCGGTAATTTTGGGATAGGGGTTGACAGGCGGCTCCAGGACATTCAGGTTGAGGGTTTGCGCGGCAGTAGCTCCCTCGCTATCCTGGGTAGTGACACGAACCTGGCGGGTGCCGGTAGCACCAAAGGTAACCGAAACCGAGCAGCCTGTACTGGTCGAAAGCGTGTCGGGGGCGTCTACCGACCAGTTGGTTTTGCTGCATAGCTGGTTGGTATCGGCTTCGTTGGGGTCGGTAATGAGGGCCGTGATGGGGTAGGCCTCGCCCTGGCGGGGGGTGCCGCCGTATTGAAGGGTCAGGGTGGGCGGGGTATTGGTCACGTTAACCACAAAACTGCTGCTGGCCTGGCTGCTGCCGTACCGGGCCAGGAGTGTCAGCGTCCTGCTGCCCACCGTGGTGAAGGTGCGCTTGAGCTCAGGGCCGAACAGGCTGTTGCGGTCGGTGCTCCAGCTGCCATTAAAGAGGGTGCCGTCCAGGTTTGAGGTCACGGTTAGGTTAACGCTCTTGGCAACAGGGTGGGTCACGCTAAAGAACTGGGCCAGGTTGGTCTCGACGCGCAGCTGCACTGTAGCAGGGTTGGTCTTGATGGTGATTTTAGGTGCTTCGGAGCCACCCGGGGCGGCTTGCTCTCGCTTCCAGGCCTCGCTGCGGCGACCATCGAAGTTCAGCACGCTCAGGGAGTTGAAGATGCTGCTTACGTAATCGGCAGGGACGTAGTAAAAACCACCATCGCCTGCGCCACAGCCCCAGGAGTTCTTGACGATAAAATACCCACCCCCGCCAATGTTGGGGGTTTGGCCGAACTCGCTCATCTCCTCGTTGGACAAAAAGCCCACAATCTGCACGGCGTGGCCGCCATAAGAACCACTGACCTCTTTACCCTTGTCAAGCATGGTCCTGCTGTAGTTGCTCACCACACCGTCGCTCTTCACATCGTCCATGAAGCCTTTGTAGACTGGGAACGAGGCCAGCAGCACGTAGCCCTGCGAAAGGTAGTTGCGCAAGCGGTTGAGGTCGAAGGTGTCGCCATTTTTCCAGACCTGGATGGTGCGTGAGGAAGCCACCCCCGGCCCGCCAAAGGTAGCCTTGGCGTAGCCACAAAAGGTAAATATAAAGGTGGTGCAGACCCGGCGGCTTTGGTGGGCCGTATCCGAGCAGGTGCCGGTGTAGCCGTTGCAGCTGTTGGCATACGAGTCGCTGTCGCCGTCTTTGACGCTGGGGCGTGAGGTGGCCCCGTTGTAGGTCCAGCCCCCCTCGCTGGGGAAGCTCTGGCCTTTATTGACCGCGGTCTCGAGGGCCTTTTCCGACCAGTAGCCGTCGGTGTAGTCGCTGGAGTCCCAGTCCTGCTTGACCTTGTTGACCAAAAACTGCTCGGAAAGGTCGGCTGGGTTGTTGTTTTGCACCCGCTCGCGGCTTTCCACTGCCCCAATGGCGGTAAAGGCCCAGCAGGTGCCGCGTCTGGCCTGGTTCTTAACCGGGCTGATAAAGTTTTTCAGGGGAAACCAGAAGCGCTTAACCAGGTTGGTGGAATTGCAGGGGCCGTTGTTGTCGGTGCCGTTGCCTGGGTTGATGGCCTGGGGTTGAATGCCTCCCATGGGCTCGAGCCGGGCCATACGCAGGCTGGCCGGCTGGCTTCCGAGCAGCTCGTTGAGCTGATGGAGGGCCGCTTTAATCTCGGCCAACGGCTTCCCCTTTAGGCTATCGGGGGTGGGGGCGCGGGGTTTGAGGTCTTCGGGCAGGAGCGCGTAGCTCAAGGCGTAGTCGTCCAGGGCGTTGTCCACGCTCTGCGAGCGCTGGTAGGTTTCGGCAGCGTTGTGCAGCTGGGTTCCGAGGCCAAACAGCACCACCGACTCTCCCCCCGGCCCGCTTACCGGGCGGTCACCCTCGAAGCTAGGGCTACCCGCGGCCTCGGCAAGCAGGGCGGCGGTGTTGGGGTCCGGGTTAGAGATGCCGCTCAGGAAGCGCTTGTCGTTTTGGTACTGGATTTCTCGAGCCTGCCTGGCCGCAGCAATAGAAGCCGTACTGGAGAGCACCAGTTCGCCTGAGGCAATGCCCTTCTGGAACTCCTCCGGGCTTACCACCTGGGCATCGGCAGGAAGGCCTTCCTTCCAGGCGTTGGCCTCGCTGAACAGATTGGGATCGGGCTTGCTTCCCCCAGGTGAACAGGCTCCCAATGCAGCCATCAGGATAACTAGTACGCCAAACCACTTATATGCTTTCATGAATTCCTCCTCTGTACTAAAACGCTGGCGAGCTCAAGCCCGCAGGTTCCACAAAATCGCGCATATGGCGAGGTGAAGCGGGCCCCGCAGCGGGGACAGGCCTCGAGCAGCCGCTCCCCGTCGTTGAGGCAGTAGCGCTCCGGCGCGCCAAGCGGCACGGCGCGGTTGCAGTACGGGCAAATACGGTAAAAGACAGCAGGTTCCTCTTCCACATACTCACTTCCCTTCTTTGGCCCCACCGGGGGGCTGGTTGGCGGCGGCCATGCCCAGGGTGGGCATGGTTCCCCTGAGGCTGCAGCCAACCCTCGGCTCCTTGCGCGCCGAGAGGGGCAGGTAGGTCTTGCCGTTCACCACAATGCTGTAGGTAGTACCCGCAGCCCAGCCAAGGCCGACCAGCCATAGCAGCGCCAGGTTGTGCAATCTGGAGTCGAACATGGTTGCTCCTTTCGACCCTCAGGGTGCTTTAAGGTTGGTTAGATTTCGGTCAGAATTAGTCGGGGTTTTGCCGAAAAGCCAACGGCCCTCACCGCCGCAGGGGGGCATCGTCCGGGCGCACGCCACAGCCCCCGCCTGCCCGCAAAGCACACACTGCACCTGGATATCAGGTCGTGAGGAAGCTCTGCCAGCGCACCGGCAGGGTCTCGCCCACCTCGAGCATCCATCCCCGAACCTCCTGATAGAGCCGATCCAGGCTCTTGTGGTTCCCACACCGCCGCAGGGCCTGTAGGGTCAGGCGCAAAGCCTCGAGGTCGTAGGGGTCGGCTTCCAGCAGGATTCTGCCCAGCCGGGCGGCCTCCCGGGGCTCCGCCTCGAGCAAAGTCTGGGCGCTATTATGCAGAGCCAGATAGACCGACTCACGCACAGTTTCGTACAAGGAGGGAAGCCCCCCCAGGTAAACCCCCCGCCACAGGCCGGTATCCTGGGTGCGCAAAAACTCCTCCAGGTCGGAGTCAACCGCCGCGCCCAGGGCATAGCCCGAAGAGGTGGTCGCCACAACCCAGGCTCCCAGGCTTGAGCGCACCGTATGAATGAGCTCCTTAAGTGAGGAAGCCGCCTTCTCTTCATCCTCGCCCGGGTAGAGGCTGTCCAACAGCTCGAGCTTACCCATCTCGCCCCGCCCAGCCACCCGCGCCTCGAGCAAGGCCGCCAGCAGCTCCCTGCGTTTCTGGCCCCGCACTGCCTCGCTTCTGCCCTCCAGCCGCCACTGCATGGGGCCCAGCACCTCCAGGCGGAGCAGGGTCGGGGTTGGACTGGCCGGGGGCTGCCCTTCGAGCTGGGGGAAGTAGCGGCGGGCCAGGTAGGCTCCGTTCTGCAGGCCACGGGCCTCGAACCAGGCCAAACGGGCACGGGCGCTCTCGAGGTTGGCGGTGATGCGGTCGAGCTCGAGGCCGATGCGTTTGGCATACACCTGCCAATCCGAACCCGAGGCCAGTTGATAGGCCTCCTGCAGGCAGCTTAGGGCGGCTTCGCTCTGGCCCAGTTCGGCCAGGGCCAGTCCTTTGGCCGTCAGGGCCTGGTACTGTGGTTGCTTAATTCCGAACCCCTGGGCCATCCTCAGGCATTCCTCGGCTGTTTCCAGCCCCCCCGCAGCCCGTCCCAAGCGGGTCTCTACTTTGGAAAGCTGACACAGTGCCATAAACAGCTTGCTGCCGCCAAAGGGCCTGGCAAGCTGCACGGCGTGTTCGGCGTGTTTGAGGGCCAGGGCGTTGCCGTAGGCGGGCTGCCAGTCCAGGTAGAGGTTGCTGAGCTGGACCTCACAGGTAATCAGGAAGCTCGAGGCATCGCTTTGTAGCAGGATATTGCGGCTCTCGCGAAAGGCTTCCTCGGCCTGCTCGTACTGGCCCATCTCGTGCAGAATGCGGGCTTTTTTAGTGAGGGTGCTGGCGTAATGGCGGCTGATTCCCGCCTGGGCATACAGGCGCAGGGCCTCTTCGGTATCGGCCAGCATCTCGGCTTCACGGCTGAGTTCCTCCAGCACCATGGCCCGGTTGTGCAAGGTGGAGGCCGTATAGGCCGGTTTGCCGGCGCTGCGGGCGGCCTCTACCGCCTGGTTGAAAATCGAAAGGGCGGCCTCGAGGTCGTCTTGATAGAAGCGCGCCAGCCCGCAAACCGTGAGCAGCCGCGCCCGATTCAGCGGGGTGCTTTGGGAATTCAAGGCTGCTCTGGCGATAGCTTCGGCCCCGGTGTGGTCGCCCTGGAGGGTGCGGGCAAAGCCAATGTTGTAGGCCAGCTTGGGGTCGGGGTCGGTATGCAGTTCCGAGTGAGCTTCCCATTGCTGTAGCACACCTTTGTAGTCCCCCAGGGCAAATTGCAGGGCAATCCGCCGCCTGACCCAATCCAGCGAGGTTTTCTCGCGGTCCGGGAAGCGTTCTAACAGCCGCTCCACCTCGCGTGAATTGCCCTGGTCGGCATAACAGCCCGCCAACAAGAAAAGGGCCTCCGGGTGGCTGGGCTGTTCTTCCAGCACCCACCGCAGCAGCCGCATGGCCTCCGGGCGGTCGGCGCTTTCCAGAACCTGGGCCGCCGCAAGCGCCAGCTCGGTGCGCTCTGGAGCGGGTGCATAGAGGGCCGCCTTGGCCCACAGCCGCGCAGCCTGCAGTTCATCGCCTTGCTGCTGAGCCGCCTCGGCAGCGCCTTGCAGGCGGGCCAGAATTTCTTCGGTTTGTAGTCCGGCCTCCTCGAGGTAGCGCGCAGCAGCCAGTGGTTGGTGGGCCAGGGCCTCGAGCGCCCTTTGGGCATAGGCCCTGCGTTGCGGGGGCAAGAGGCCGCGCAGGGTAACTTCCTGGTAGAGCGGGTGGGCCAATTCCTCACCCCGAAATATGCCCTGCCGCCTTAAAGCCGTCTGGGCGGCGTGCAATTCTTCGGGCGAAAGCCCGGCTACCCTGGCCCACACGGCGGGGTCGGCTCCCAGCCCCAGGAGGGCCTTGCTTTCCAGGGTCTGGCGCAGGGTGGGAGCGTGCGCAGCCTGGTACAGCCACTGCTCCAGGAGTGCCTCCACGGTTAGGGGCAGGGTGTCGGCCTGGGGAGGCCGCCAGTGCCACTGCCGCCCATCGCTCCACAAAAAGCCCTGCCGGGCCAGATAGCGCAGATACTCCAGGCTAAAGAGGGGGTTGCCCTGGGCGTGTTCATAAATCCAGGCCAGGGCTTCCCTGGGCAGGTGGCTTCCCATCTCGGCCTCGAGCATGGCCTGCGCAGCTTGGGGGGAGAGGGGCGTCAGGTGGTGCGCTTCAAAGGGCTCGGGGGGTGTGCTACGGCTGGTAACCAGCAAGGCCACACCCCGGGTTCGCGAGACAATGGCAGCCAGGGCCCGAATCCACTCGAGGCCCTCCGGGCTGGCTTCGTGGATGTCTTCCAGGTGCAACACCACCGGAGCCAGGGCAACCAGCAAGGCACCCAGCGCTTCTGCCGTTTTTTGCGCATCCGGCGCTTCACCTTTTTGCAGCCGGAGCAGCAGGGGTTCGGCCCAGGCAGGAAGCCTATCCAGGTGGGGCAGGCCGTGTACCAGTGCACCCAGCGGTGTCAGGGCATGAAAGCCAAAACTGCGACAAGGGGTCTCCCGCAAAAGCTGTTGGGCCAGGTGGCTCTTGCCAACACCCGGCTCGCCCCACAGGGCCAGGGCCAGCCCGGCCCGCTTGAGCACGACATTCTTGAGGCGCGGGCGTAATAAGGCAGTCAGCTCCACCTGGGCATCCGTAGTCTCCAGTCTAACCATGACCCAGATGCCAGGCTAGCGAAGCCCGCGTTATATTGGCGTTATCCCACCCAAAAACAATCCTCTGCGCTTGCAGAGGATTCTTGCTTCCAGATGTTTGTTATAGGCATCTGTTCACAGGCTCACCCGCACATCCTGTGGCCGTACTTGCCCCGCCGCAGCAACAGCTTCCCGGCCTGTTCTACCTCAGGCACCCCCAGCAAACGCAGGCCCACCCCGGAGATAGCTCGAGGATAGCCCAAACTGCGTTATGAAGCCGTTATGGTCAAAAGGCTAGGCCCCCATGCCGGAGAACTGCTTGAGCCCCTTGCGCCATAGCCAGCGGTTGATCAACCAGAAGACTCCGAACCAGATCCCCAACACCAAAAAGCCCTGGCCCACGCTACCGGGCAGGGGCAGCCCGGCAAACAAGGCCGCCGGGAAGTAGACCAGATAAGGAAAGGGGGTGAGCAGGGCAAAGTTGCGCACCGCTTCGGGAAAAACCGTGAGGGGCGCAATCAGGCCCGAAAGAAATAGGTAGGCCACAAACCACAGCTCTTCCACCGCGGCCCCACGCTCCGTCCAGAAGCACAGCATGGCAAAGGTGTACTGCATCAGAAAGCGGAGCAGAAAGGCCGCCACCGAAGCCACCAACCCCAGCACGGCGCCCTCGAGCTCCGGTACAAAGCGGGCCTGCGGGTAAACCAGCAGAAAAATCGCCACAATCAACAGGCCAAAGGGTAGGCGGGTCAGGCGCTCGGCCAGGTGCTGCATCAGGTGATCCCAGACCGGATCAATGGGCTTTAAAAGCTTGAACGAAAGGCGCCCCTGCACTACGTCCTCCTGGAACTCCCAGATCACCCAGATGATGGTGAGCTGGCGCACCAGGAACACGCACAAAAAGTAGCGGGCAAACTCCGGGGCCGAAAGCGCGAAATTGCCCCCTGCAGCAGCCTGAGTCCAGACCCCCATCAAAATCAGCGGTAGCATGGCCGAGAGGGCCCATAAGAGCACCTCGGCCCGGTATTCCATGAAGTAGGCATACCAGGCGGCCAGCAGGGCGCGGAGCTTGCGTAGCACCTCTTTAGTTTATGCCAGAGGCCCGAGAAGGTCGCGCCGTCCATTGGATTCACAGCGCTGCACAGCGGGTGGCATACTTTACCCAAGTACAACAGCCGCTGTACGGGATATCGACGGGCCCCAGGCTCACTTGCAGCGCAGCACCAGCACCGGCTTATCCGAACGGTGCAGCACCGCCTCGGTTACTGAGCCCAGCATAAAGCGATCCAGCCCGCTACGCCCGTGGGTTCCCATCACGATTAGGTCATGGTTTTTGGCCTCGGCCAGAATGGCCTCCACCGGCCTGGCCTCTACCAGTTTGGTCTCGGCCTCAACCCCGGCGGTCTGGGCCAGCTCGAGGGCTTTGCTCAGGGCTTCGTTCCCCACCCGCTTGAGGTCTTCGATCAGTTCCAGGCCGTAAGGAACGCTCTCGGGGCTGATCCACAGGGTCGCGCTGATGTTCTCCACAGCGTACAAAAACGTCACGCTGGCCCCCATGCTTTTGGCGACCTCTAAGCCTTCCGTAATGGCCTTGTGGCTACAGGCACTGCCGTCGGTGGGCATCAAGATTTTTTTGTACATTGAACTCTCCCTTTCTTGTTGTTTCTAATCTAAATCTTGCCGGTTGGGACGAAAGCCCCTAGGTTTGTAACACCCCATCCCTGTCACGTAACGCCCTCGCCTTGCAAGAAAAAGCGATTTTGACAGAACATTTTAGCTCGAGGCTTGTCAAGCACAAACAACCAAATTAATGTAACAGCCCTGTGGTTATGAAGCCAAGCCCAGCTAGCAAATCCACCTACAATCGCAATTGCCTATGACCTTTCCCGAACTACTCGCCAGCTTGGTTGCTAAAGGGGTTTCCGACATTCATATGCACGCGGGTCTGCCCATCATGGCCCGGCTCCACGGCAAGCTCACCCCCATTACCCAAAGTCCGCTTACCCCCCAGTACACCGAAGCACTTGTTGACATGATGTGCAATGAGCGGCAGAAGGCCACCTTTGCCGAGCGCAGCCAGGTAGACCTGGCCTATACGGTTCCAGGGGTGGCTCGTTTCCGCGTCAACCTGTTCCGTCAGCGGGGTTCGGTAAGCTGTGTGATGCGGGTGGTCAACTCCGACGAGAGCAAGCTTAAGATCGTCTCGCTCCCGCAAGAAACCATCAACTACTTCCGCGATAAGGAAAAAGGTATGGTGCTGGTAACCGGCCCCACCGGCTCGGGTAAGTCCACCACCCTAGCCCGCATCATCGACGAAATCAACCAGCACCACGCCAAGATGATCGTAACCCTAGAAGACCCCATCGAGTACCTGCACCGTAGCAAAAAATCCATTGTGGTACAGCGGGAGATTGGGCAGGATGCCCCCAGCTTCAAGGATGGGCTGGTGGCAGCCATGCGCCAGGACCCCGACGTGATCATGATCGGCGAGATTCGCGACCATGCCACCGCGGCGGCAGCCCTGGAAGCCGCCCAGACCGGCCACCTGGTCTTCTCTACCCTGCACACCCTCGACACCGTGCGAACCGTCAACCGCGTGCTCGACCTCTTCCCCCCCCACGAGCGGGAGGTGGCCCGCATCCTCTTTGCCGAGTCGCTGGTGGGGATTGTCTCCCAGCGCCTGCTGCCCAGCAAGCAAGGTGGACGGGTCTGCGCGATGGAAATCCTCAAGGGCAACCTGCGCATCCGCGACCTGATCAAAGACCCCGATCGCACCAACGAAATCTACGAGGCCCTCAAAGACTCCTCGCTCGATGGCATGCAGACTTTCGACGATCACCTGGCCGAACTCTACGCCTGCGACCAGATTGACCTGGAAACCGCCCTGGCCCACGCCACCAGCGCCCAGTACGTCAAGGTGAAGGCCCTGCAAATCAACTCTGCTCGCCAGACCCTCATTGATGAATCGGTCGCGCGGCAGGGCAACTAGTTTGGTCTCTCGTCCAGAATTGTGCAGGCTGGGTTGAGCTGCCCCTGGGCTCAGCAGGTTTAGACTACTTACATGCTGATCTATGGGCGCAATCCGGTTCTGGAAGCCCTGCGCGAGGGCCAGGTGGGGCAGGTTTGGGTTGCTAAGGGTGTGGAAGCCTGGCTCTTGAAGGAACTCGATAAGCTGGGGGCCGCGTACAAGCTCGTACCCCGCATCGAGCTCGACCAGATGGTGCGCACCACCCAGCACCAGGGGCTGGTGGCCGAAATTGAAGAAGCCACCTATTCCGACCCCGAGGCGCCTTTTCGCCTGGCACAAAAGCGCGGGGAGCAGGTTCTGCTGGTGGTGCTGGACGGCATCACCGACCCACGCAACTACGGCGCCCTCATCCGCAGCGCCTTTGCCCTGGGCGCACACGGGGTGGTGAGCGAGGAACGCCGCAGCGCACCCTTGTCGGCCCTGGTGATGAAGGCCTCGGCGGGCACGGCCAGCAAAATCCCCCTGGTGCAGGTCAAGAACATTGCCCGCTACCTCGAGCAGCTTAAGGAGAGAAACGTCTGGGTCTACGGGACGAGCGGCAAGGCCAGCAAGACCATTGACCAGCTCGACTACCAGCGCCCGCTGGCGATTGTGATCGGCTCCGAGGGCGAGGGGATGCGCCGCCTGGTAGCCGAGCACTGCGACGAACTGGCCAAGATCCCCCTGGCCGAAGGGGCCGAGAGCCTGAACGCCGCGGTGGCGCTGGGGGTGGTGTTGTATCAGGTAGGGCTTTCCCGCAGGGCCGTACAATAGGAGCGAAATGCCAATACCAAATTACCAGCGATTCATGTACCCATTGCTTGAGATGGCCGCCGACGGTGAGGCGCACTCGATGGATGAAGCCTACGAGGTGCTTGCCGAGAAGTTCAACCTGACCGAAGAGGATCGGGCCGAATTGCTGCCTAGCGGTAGGCAAAGTAGGTACGAGAACCGCGTCGGATGGGCCAGAACCCACTTGACGAAAGCAGGCTTGCTGGAGTCTCCAGGCCGAGGACAATTCAAGATCACCCCACGAGGACTTGATGTCTTGAAATCCGGCATTACTGATATAGATAAAAACTACTTGTATCAGTTCCCGGAATTCGTGGAATTCCGTAGAAGAGACCGTGGCAACGCCGAAAGCGAAGTCATAGGGGATGCCGGGAAAACTCCAGACGAACAGCTAGAACTCCTTTACCTTGAATTGGAAAAACAGCTTGCCCATGAATTGCTGGAGCGTATCAAACAGTGCCCACCTGCCTTCTTTGAGCGCCTGGTCATTCAGCTGCTCGTCGCTATGGGCTACGGGGGCTCGGTAAGCGATGCAGGCAAGGCTGTGGGACGGAGCGGCGATGATGGTATAGACGGCATCATCAAGCAGGACAGGCTTGGCCTGAGTAACATCTACATACAAGCCAAACGCTGGAACAACACGGTTCCAAGTGAGGTGGTTCGTACCTTTGCCGGAAGTCTTGCACTCAAAAAGGCCAGCCGTGGCGTCATCATTACCACATCCGATTTTTCTAAGGGTGCAATCGAGACCGCAGAACGGCTTGGAAATATTGTTTTGATTGATGGAGAAACCCTAGCCCAATACATGATTGAGTACAACGTAGGCGTTACTGTAGCTGCGCGCTACGAGATCAAGCGTATTGATCGAGACTTCTTTGAGGAGATTTAGCGATAGTACCGCGCCGTATCGCGCAGGTGTCCTTCAAAGTCCACATTCAAAAACAAACGGCCCTGGGCGTGCAAAAAGTACAGGTATTTTTGGCCTTTTTCGTTGGTGCGGGTGGGGTTGAGCACGGCGCGCAGGGCTTCGGCGCCGGGGTTGCCGATGGCGCCGGGGGGCAGGCCACGCCGGGTGTAGGTGTTGTAGGGGGTGTCTTTTTCGAAGTCGCCCGCCCTGCGATCGAGTTCGGGAAGGCGCTTGCCCAGGCCGTAGGCCACGGTGGGGTCGGCCTGGAGGGGCATCCCAATCTCCAGGCGGTTGAGGAAGACACCGGCGATTACAGGTTTTTCGCTGCTGTTGGCGGCTTCGGCCTGCACAATGGAGGCCAGCGTGACCCAGTCGTGGATGCTCTCAAGGCCCAGTTCGCGCAGACGGGCCTGGGCCGCTGGGGAAAACTCCTGCTGCATCCGGCGGGTCATGGTGCGGATCACATCCTCGGCGGTGTAGTCGAGAGGAAAGTCGTAGGTGGCGGGGAAGAGGTAGCCCTCGAGGGTGGGCCCCCTGGCCTCGGCCGGGCGCAGCTCGGGAGGGGGGTTGTTGACGAGCTCGAGGAATCTAGGCCCATCCAAGTTGTTTTCGCTCAGGCGCTGGGCCATGTCCACTGCCCGCCAACCCTCCGGGAAGGTAATCCGTACCGTAAGGGGGCGCGATTCATCGGTGATGGCTAGGGCAATGGCCCGCAGGCCCTTGCCCTCGAGCTTGTAGTAGCCGGGCCTGAGTTCTTTGTCCTGGCCGGAGAAGCGCAGATAAAGGGCAAACATATAGCCCGAGCGCACCAGACCAGCCTGCTCGAGGATGCGCCCCACCGCTGCCGCCCCGCTGCCCTTAGGGATGCGAACCTCGGCCGTGATACCGGTGGGGCCCATCAAATAGAGGGCATAACCCAAGACCGCTGCCACCAGCACAAACATGAACAGCACCCCCCGCAAAATCCAGCGGGTGGGCGATTTGTTCTGTTCCCGGGATGCCTCTGTAGTGGACAGTGTGGGCTTTTCAGAATTTTCCATGCTTTAGAGCTCCAGAAAAACGCCTTGGCTATACACGGGCCAAATACGACTCCAGCAAGGCAATGGCCGCCGCCTCGTCTAGCTTACCCTTCTCCTGACGAACGCGCTTGGGGGCATTTTTGAGGCGGTTTTGTCCCAGCTTGGTGGTATAGCGCTCATCCAGCAACTCGAGCTCCAAGCCCCGCTTGCGCATGGCTTCTACCAGCGCCATCACCCGCTCGGCCTGGGCGCTGGGCCTGCCATCGGTGCGCAGGGGCAGCCCCACCACAAAGCGCTGGGCCCCTTCCCGCTGGGCCAGGGCCGCCAGGGCTTCCAGGTCGGCCTCGAGGTTCTGGCGCACCAGGTAGCCCCGCCCAAAAGCCCAGGGCGATCCGGTCTCCCCCACCGCCAGGCCAATGCGGGCCTCTCCTACATCCAGCGCGATTACCTTCATCGGCTCTATTATTTCCGCTGGCTGGCAGGAGTAAATGAGGCCAGGCTGCCCATCCCGCAACAGGCTAACCCAAGGCCTGCTCGAGCGCCGCAAAAGCCTTGTCCAGGTCGAACCCGCCCCCCTGGGCCAGCGCTCCCTTGCCACCGCCGCGTCCACCCGCGGCAGCCGAGAGCTGCTTCATCACCACACCGGCGTCCAGCCCCCTGTCCTGGGCGGCCTTGCTCACCTTGATGACCAGGTTCTGCCCCGACCCTACCGCCACCAGATCGGCCTGGTGTCTGTCCAGCAGCTCATCCGCCGCACCGCGCAAAGCCCCCGCCTCGAGGCCCTCGAGCTTTACCGCCAGGTACCTGTAGCCGCCCGCCTCCTTGAGCGCGACCGCCGCAGTACCCCCTAGCTGGGCTCGAGCCAGCTCGAGTCTCAGTTTTTCAACTTCCTTTTCACGGGCCTTGAGTTCGTCTTGTAGCTTGTTCACCCGTTCGAGCAGGTGTTCGGGGGAAGTTCCCAGCTCACGGGCTAGGCCCCCCACCCGCTCCAGCATCTCGCGCACGTACCGGATAGCGCCCGTTCCGGTCAGGGCCTCGATGCGCCGCACCCCCGCCGCCACCGACTCCTCGGCCACAATCACCAAAGCCCCAATCTCACCGGTGCGCCGCACGTGGCAGCCGCCGCAAAGCTCCTTGGAGGTCACGTTGTCCACCGCGCCCTCCACGCTCACCACCCGCACCACGTCGCCGTATTTTTCGCCAAAAAGGGCCATGGCCCCTTCCTTGCGGGCTTCTTCTAAGGGCTTGTAAGCATAGCTCACCGGAAAATCGGCCTGAATCCAGCGGTTCACCAGCAGCTCGACCCTGGCTAAATCTTTGGGCGAAATCGGCTCGAACTGGCTGAAGTCGAAGCGCAGCCGATCCGGCCCCACGTAGCTGCCTCGCTGCTGCACGTGGGGGCCCAGCACCGCCCGCAGCGCGGCGTGCAGCAGGTGGGTGGCGGTGTGGTTCTTCTCGGTGTCGCGGCGGTGGGCATCCACCAGGGCCCGCACCACCGTGCCGGCCTTGAGGGTGCCCTCCTCCACCCGCGCCATATGCAAAAAGATGCCATCAGGGTTTTTCTGGGTGGTCGAGACCTTAGCCCAGCCCCCTTCCCACTCCAGCACGCCCGCATCCCCCACCTGCCCGCCCCCCTCGGCATAGAAGGGGGTTTTGTCCAGCACCACCTGCACCTCGGTGCCGGCGGGCGCCTCCTCTATGGTCTGCTCCCCCACCAACAGCAGCTTGACCTGGGCCTGGGCCTCTAAGTCTTCGTAGCCCACAAACTTAGTTCCTCCGTAATCAGCGGCCAGCGCCGCGAGGGCCTCGTTGGACTTCTTAAAGAGCTCCTTGCTGAACGCCGCAGCCGCTCGAGCCCGTTCCTGCTGTTCTTCCAGGGCCTTCTCGAAGCCTTCGGTGTCCACCTGAATCCCGTGCTCACCGGCGATTTCGATGGTCAGGTCGAGCGGGAAACCGTAGGTGTCATATAGGGTAAAAGCATCCCGGCCCGGAAGGGTATCGCCCGGTCGCAGGTTGGCCAGCATGGCATCCAGCCGCTTGATGCCGCTCTCGAGGGTGCGTAAAAACTGCTCCTCCTCGATTTTGATTTGCTTTTGCACGCCCTCGAGGTTCTCCTTCAGCTCCGGGTACACCCCGCCCATCACCCCGGCCACCACCTCGGCCAGCTGGTACATGAAGGGCTCGCGCAGACCCAGCAGGTAGCCAAAGCGCACCGCCCGGCGCAATAGACGCCGCACCACGTAGCCGCGCCCGGTGTTGGAGAAGTGCACCCCGTCGGAGAGGATGAAGGCCACCGCGCGGGCGTGTTCGGAAATCACCCGGTGCGCCACCGAGGCGGGGCCTTCGTAGCTGATGCCGCTCAGCTCCACGATTTTGGCAATCAGGGGCTGGAACTCGTCGGTCTCGTAGAAGTCGGTCACGTTCTGCAAGACCATCGCTACGCGGGCCAGACCCATGCCGGTGTCAATGTTGGGCTTGGGCAGGGGCTCCAGAACACCCCCGTCCTTGCGGTCGTACTGGGGGAAGACCAGGTTCCACAGCTCCACAAAGCGGTTGGATTCGCGGGTCTGGTAATAGTCGGCCCAGGTGTCGCTGCCAAAAGCCGGCCCCCGGTCGTAGTAAATCTCGCTGCATGGCCCGCAAGGCCCGTTGGGGCCTTTGGTGGGGGCGTTTTGCGGCCAGAAGTTCTCGTCGGCATCGAAGCGGTGGATTTTTTCGGGGGGCACCCCCACCCGCGTCCAGTGCTCAAAGGCTTCGTCGTCGTCTTTGTAGATGGTCACATAAATGCGTTCGGGGTCCAAGCCCAGCCACTCAGGGCGGGTGAGGAACTCCCAGGCCCACTCGATGGCCTCCTTTTTGAAGTAGTCGCCGAAGCTGAAGTTGCCCAGCATCTCGAAAACAGTCTGGTGGCGGTTGGTGCGGCCCACGTTCTCGATGTCGCCGGTACGCACGCTCTTCTGACAGGTGGTCACCCGGTACCATTCGCCCTCATGGCCGGGGAAAACCGGCTTCTTGCCCAAAAAGTAGGGCTTGAGGGGGGTCATGCCGGCGTTGATGAAGAGCAGGGTGGGGTCGTCCTGGGGCACCACGCTGAAGCTCGGCAGGCGCAAATGCCCCTTGGACTCGAAGAACTGTAGAAATTTTTCGCGGATTTCGGCGGTTTTCATCGTGGCCTCTCAAACTAGCCCAGCATAAAAAAAGATTCTCCGCCAGGCAAACCCTACCGACCCCTTGCAAAGTGAAGAGGTTCGGTTAAAGGGCAGCTCGAGCAGAGTAAAGGGGTTTCATCGCTTCGATTGCGTCTTCGCGCTCGCTGGCAGGCGCGCACCTGCGGCCTCGAGCAGAGAATTGCATCTGGATTTGAATATACAGTGCGCTTATGCGTTTGTAAAGCCAGGACAACGGCATATGAACCCAAACCTAGCCGCGCCACGGCTAGTAGACCCCCTACCCGCCCTTTAGTACAATTTTGCCTTGTGAACTACGGAATTTTTGATGTCATTGCCCAGGAAGCCCTGGAAAAAACCCAGGCCGATCTGGCCCGCTACCCCTACGAACGTTTTGAGACCTACTACACCTTTGCCGACAAAACCATCATCCCCACCTTTCTAACCCAGCCGGTCTCGCGTCGCCAGGTGGAGGTGCGCCAGCTTTTTTACACCACCAAAGGCTCCATCGAGCTTTTCCCCGCCTTTGGGGCCTCCATGAGCATGATGCGCAGCCGCTTTGCCCGCGACGTGTGGGACGGGGGGAATGGGGGGGTGCACATTCTGCCCAGGGTGGGCCTTTCCGACGAGGAGCGCATCCGGGATGTGCAGGCCAGCGCCCCGGCCCTGGTGGGGGCCGCTTTGGGCACCAATGAGAAAGAGGAGTTTCTGGCCGAGCTTTTTGCCCAGCCCAACCTGATTTTCGCCTCGATTGACATCGCCCACGGGGCCAACGCAGCGGTGCTGCCGGTGCTGGCCAAGATTCGCGGGCTGGGCATCGACAGCGGGGTCATTTTGGGCAACGTGGGCTCCATCGAGGGCTTTGCCTACGCCTACTGGCTGATGAAGCTCTCGGGCTTCCGCCACTTCCTCCTCAAGGTGGGGGTGGGGCCAGGGTCGGTCTGCACCACCCGCATCAACACCGGGGTGGGGGTAGGCCAGTTGTCGCTTTTGGAAGAAATTCGCCGTTTTCAGTCGGTGGTGGGCTACACCGACGCCCAGATTATCTCCGATGGCGGGGTCAACAGCTCGGGCGACTTCGTGAAGGCCCTGGCCTACAGCGAGGGGGTGATGATGGGCAAGTTCTTTGCCTCCGGCAGCTTCGAAGATGAAGTGCTCATCAAGAAGGACGGGCAGCTCGAGGGCGTCCTGCTTTATGGCATGGCCTCCATGCTGGTTACAGAGAAGCGCAACTTCATCGAGGGTTCCTCGCAGACCCTGCGGGCCTTCCACCACACCGCCCAGGAGGCCATCGCCCGCTTGCGGGAGGGTTTGCAAAGCGCCATGACCTACGTCAACGCCACCAACCTGACCGAGTTCAGGGGCAATGTGCGCTTCGCCAAAAACTCCGCGGCGGCCATCACCGAGGCGGGGGTGCACTAGAGGCTCAGCGGGCTTTTTGCAGCACCTCGCGGATGCGCCAAAAAGCCAGATAGAGGTGGTGGGCTTCGTGCACCAGGAAGAGCTCGAGCCACGCCTTTAGCGGCATCGGCCCTGCTGCGCTGTGAATGCCGATCCGGTCTAGCTGGGCCTCGCTCAAAGCCGCTACTTGCTGGTTGAGCTGGGCCCGCAGCTCTTGGAGTTCGGCCAGCACATCCTGGGGGGAACGCTCCACCAGCAGCAAAAAGGCCGGCTCGGTATCGGGCTTTAGCCGCTCAATTAAGGGGGCCTCTTCCTGCAAGATACGGGCCATGCGATCCTGAGTGACCAGGGTAAAGTGGGCCAGATGAGCAAAGTTCTCGTGGGCCGACCATTTATCGGGCAGGCTGCGCAGGCGCAGTTGCTCGGGGGTGGCCGTGCCCAGAATTTGGGGCAAACCGGCCAGCGACAGCTCAAAACGGGTCAACAGGGCGCTTTTCATGTTCCCTTAGCTTATGCCAGGATGGCCCAATTGGTGTAGAGCATCTGCCGCAGGGTGTTCGGGACCACGGGCATACCTGACCTCGAGGCGACCAATGCAAAAGCCGGGGACCAACGTCCCCGACCCTTGCCTTTTAGTCTGGCGGAGGAGGGGGGATTCGAACCCCCGATAGGGACTTTCGTTCCCTATAACGGTTTAGCAAACCGCCGCCTTCAGCCACTCGGCCACCCCTCCATCCAACTTTTCGGTGTTTGGGGAATCGCCCCTAAAACCGCAAACGATACTCTAGCACAAAACCTGGCATTTGAACCAGCCCTGGCGGAGGGAGAGGGATTCGAACCCCCGGTAGGCTTGCGCCTACAACGGTTTTCAAGACCGCCGCTTTCAACCACTCAGCCATCCCTCCAGGCCCGGCGCATACCTACTATGGACAAGCACCCCTGGCATGTCAAGTACCGCGGTCTTCGCTTTTTTGCCGCTGCACGAGAACATAGGAGCGCTCCCGCAAAAATGCCTGTAGAGCCCTTTTCGGGGTTGTGCGATCCCCTCTGAAGACCGCTCTATCGCACCGAGCGAATCTGTCGAACCAAAACGGTTCCCAGCACAAAACACACCGCCGCAATCAAGAACAGTACCGTGTAGCCCAGCCCTGGACTCTGGCGGTTGAACACATCGAGCATGGCCCCAAAACTCCCTGCCAGAACCTGTGGCAGCACAATGGAGGTCTGCCAGATGCCCATATCGGTGGCGTGGGCCTGGGGGTTGGGCAGCACATCCGAGACCAGGGCCCAGTCCACCGCCAGGTAGGCCCCGTACAGCAGCCCGAATACCAGCGCCAGCACAATCAGCACGTCGTAGCGGGGTAGCAGCAAGATGGGCAGCATCAGCACCGCCAGCCCCACCCCCGCAACATAGATGATGGGTTTGCGGCCATGCTGGTCGGACAAACGCCCTGCTGGCACAGCAGAAGCAGCAGCGCCAACAGAAATTAGCAACCCCAGCAGGGCTACTGCCTGGAAGGCCTCGGTAGCCAGGGTCTGGCCGAAAGCCTGGAAGGTTCCTACCACATCGGCCAGGTAGTACTGCAAATAGGTCTGCACCACGTACTGCGCCAGCATTACCAGAAAGCGCGTAAACCAGACCCAGCGAAAGTCGGCGCTGCGCCAGGGGGCCTGCATGCTCTCCCAAAGCCCCCGCCGCTGCGGTTTTAGGCCCGGCACCTCGCGGATCAGGCTCAGAACCATCCCGGCTGCAACCAGATTGAGCAAGGCAATCAGCAGGAACTGCCACTGCAGGTTGGCCAGCAAAAAGCCCACCGCACCGGCCACCACCTGGCCACCCACCTGGAGCGTGCCCAGCCAGCCCGAGGCCACCCCGCGCTCGCGCCGAGCGGTGAGGTCGGGGATCAGGGCTGAATATGGGCCAGTGGCCATGTCGTCGGCCATCTGAAGCAACAAATAGGCCACCACCAGCTGCCAGTAGCTACCCGCATAGGCCATCCAGACCAGCGAGCCCGCCGTCAAGATGGTTCCCAGTGCCAAAAAAGGCATGCGGCGGCCCACCCGGTCGGAGATGTAGCCCCAGACCGGCGGCCCGATCAAGGCCATCACTGCACCGAGGGCAAAAAGCAGCCCCAAACGGGTGGCTCGCTCGGGTTCGGGTACCAGCTCGGCCACTCGAGCCGGCAACAATACCAGCAAAATCAGAAACCACTTGAAGCTGCTTGCAAACCAATAGGAAGAAAGCACCAAGTACCAGGGGTTGGTGTGGGCGCGCATTTGTCCCAGTATACGGGCGGCTGACAAGAAGGCCGCCAGGCAGGTCGGCGCGGCGGAGGTGGGCAAAACCTCGAGCCGCCCACCATTTGAAGTAGCGCTGCAGGCTATACTAAAGCGTTATGGCTTTGCCACAAGACAAAACCCCGCTGCTCTCATTGCCCATCGAACAACTCCCGGGCGAGGGCTACCGTCGGGGACAGCTCGCCACCTGGCTCTACGTCAAGGGGGCCAGGCAGTGGGAGGAGATGACCGACCTGCCCAAGGCCCTGCGGGCCGAGTGGGCCGCGCAGTATCGCATCTCGGAGTTTGCCCAGGTCGCACCTTATCCAAGCCAGGACGGCTCGGTGAAGTATCTTTTTACCCTGCTGGACGGCCAGAAAACCGAAGCCGTGTACATGCCCTACCTGAACCGCAAGACCATCTGTATTTCCAGTATGGTGGGCTGCCCAGCGGGCTGTACCTTTTGTGCAACCGGCAGGATGGGCTTTGGGCGCAACCTCACGGCCGCCGAGATCCTGGATCAGATTTTGTTTGCCGCCCACCACCAGGGCCACGCCCCCCGCGAGATCCGCAACGTGGTGCTGATGGGCATGGGCGAGCCGCTTTTGAATGTGGAGAACGTATTTGCAGCCCTGAAGCGGATGCTGCACCCCCAGGGGCTGGCCATGAGCCCCCGCCGCATTACCCTCTCGACGGTGGGGATTCCCAGGGGCATCTACAAAATGGCCGAGTCGGAGCTGGAGGTGCGCCTGGCCCTCTCGCTGCACGCCCCCGACGACGAAACCCGCCAGCAGATTATCCCCACCGCCCACCGCTACCGCATTACCGAAATTATGGAAGCCGTGCGGCACTACTACACCCAGACCAAGCGCCGCATCACCCTGGAATACACCATGCTCAAGGGTGTTAACGACCACGAGTGGCAGGCCCGCGCCCTGGCTGGACTCTTCAAGGGCATCAGCGCCCACATGAACCTGATTCCCTGGAACCCCTGGGAGGGGGCTCCCCACCAGGGTAGCCCCAAAGCACAAATCCTGAGGTTTGCGGCCATATTGGAGCAGCAGGGCATCCCCACCTCGGTGCGCTGGAGCCGGGGGCGTGATGTGGGTGCCGCCTGTGGGCAGCTCGCGCTCAAGCAGCCCGACCAGCCCCAGGCTCAACTTTCTCGGCTGTAAGCGGCTATGGGGGAAACGTCCCTATTTTTCGCTACGCGAAACCGATGTGTGCAGGCCCCTGTTACACACCCAGGCGTGGCCCGCGGGTGATTGAGGCTCGAGCCTTCCAGCAGCAAAAACCCCATGCGGTTACTCGAGAAAACCACTGTGACGACTCCTCGGACTGAAGTCCGAGGCTTCTCGGTTCTCACGGAACGGCTACTGCCGTATCCATCCCCGAAGGCTCCGTCCGAGCCCATCTGCGGTCGGGTACACGCCCCGACCTTGCCAGGACATTGATGGCCGCGGCCACATCCCGGTGAAGAGAGGCCCCACAAGCGGGGCAGGTGAACTCCCTGACCCACAAGGGCCTCTTCTCCCGGTGCCCACACACCGGGCAATCCTGGCTGGTATGCTTGGGGTCTACCCCCACGACCCGCCTACCAGCCTCTTCCGCTTTGTAGGCGAGGATAGCGAGAAACTGCGCCCAGCCCGCGTCCAGCACCCCTTTGGCGGTGCGGGAGCGGGCCAGGCCGAGGACGTTCAGGTCTTCATGGGCTATCACCCCGTATCGTTCGACAAGCTTTCTGGCGGTCTTGTGGTGGAAGTCTTTGCGCTGGTTGGCGATTTTTCGGTGCAGCTTGGCCACCCGCCTTCTGGCCTGCTTGCGGCGGTTACTGCCCCGCTTCTTGCGGGCAAGGTTGCGCTGTGCGGTGGCGAGTTGGGCCTGGGCTTTGGAGAAATACCGGGGAGCCCGAACCATCTCCCCGTCGGAGGTGACGAGGAAGTGGGGGTTGGTGCCGAGGTCTATTCCAACAGCGTCTTGGTTTTCAGGAAGCGGCTGGGGTTCCACCTCGCAACTGAAAACGATGTACCAGTGCTCGCCTTCTCGCTTGACCGTAGCGGTCTTGAGCCTGCCTTCCAAGGGGCGGTGGAACTTGCATTTGACCGAGCCGATGCCGTGGAGGAGCACCCGCTTCCCGCCCTCCTGGAGCTTGACCCCGGTAGTCCCGGCCTGGGGGAAGGTGAAGGAGTCGTAGCGCCCCTGCCCCTTGAAGCGGGGGTATCCCGCTTTCTGTCCCGCCTTGACCCTACGGAAGAAGCCCTGGAAGGCTTTGTCCACCCGCTCGATGACGTTCTGTAGCACCTGGGAGTGGACGCCCTTGTACTCCGGCAGCTCGGTGCGTATCTCGGGCAACCACCGTTTTTGCTCGTAGAAGCCCACCGTCTTGCCCGCCTTGCGGTAGGCCTCTCTACGCTCCTGCAAGGCCGCGTTATATAGATGGCGGCACAGCGCGAGGGTGCGCTCCAGGTCTTTGTGCTGGGGCTGGGTGGGGTACAGGCGGTACTTGAACGCCTTCCTAGTCATCGTCCACCTGATGCTTGCGCTGGGACTCGATGTAGCGCTGGATGGTCTGGGCTGAGATGTTCCCAGCACTCCCCACGTAGAAGGAGGGCGTCCACAAATGACCACCGCCCTTGCCCCGCCGTAGCCTTGGGAACTCTTGCAGGATGCGCCGAGCCGATACGCCTTTCAGAATCTTCGCCACGTCCGAGGGCGACCACTTGGGCGGCACGGAGAGGAACAGATGCACGTGGTCGGGCATGACCTCCATCCCCAGCACTACCCAGTCCCTTATCAAGCACGTCTCCCGCAACACCTGCATCAGCCGTTCGTGCACCTCGCCAAAGAAGACCTGTCTGCGGTGCTTGGGGGTGAATACCAGATGGTAGTTCAGGTTGTAATGGCTGTGGCGTGTGGTGAGCTCTTCCGGCACTTACACATGATACCGCAAAATGACCGCCCACCATGCTGTGTGCCCCAAAGGGGCACGTGGGG
>NZ_JHVI01000014.1:70075-100659 GCF_000620065.1 Meiothermus cerbereus DSM 11376
CACCCCCTCTTCTCTCTAAGTTTCCAAATGCAAGATGCTGTTCCGAAAGATCGCTTTAGGAATTGCGCCAGGTACGCATAGACTCATTCCGCGGGGTTTTGCCAAACTATCCTGACGCAACTTAATTCCTGGCCTCGCAACACATACCTGTTGGAGAAAGCTGTTCTATCGCACTCTTCACAGACGTTGCCTCCCATCCAGGAGGCAACTGCGTACAGGACAAAGCAATCAAGTTGTGGTCGTGTTTCCCACGTACAGCAAAAACCGCTGTACTGGTGCAAGCACTAGGGTATTCGTGGGAACCGCTCTGAGCGGCGCAATAATTGTGAAGAGCGCCCTAGGCCTCGGAATGCCGCACCACCAGCACCGGCGCGGGGCTCCGCTGCAGCACCTTCTGGGTTACCGAGCCCAGCAGGAGCCGATCCAGCCCGCTGCGCCCGTGGGTGCCCATCACCACCAGGTCGTGCTCGGCGGCCTCCTCCACAATCACCTGGGCCGCATTGCCCTGCTTGAGCTCAGTCCTGACCGGAACCCCCAGGTACTGGGCAAACCCTTCGGCCCGCTCGAGGGCCTGCTTGCCTGCGACCTCGAGGTCGCGGGTCAGGTCGGGGTAGTAGGGAATGGTCTCGGGGCCAATCAGGATGCGGGCCATCACCGGCTCCACCACGTACAGCAAAGTCGCCTCGGCCCCCAGGCTTTTGGCCAGTTCGAGGCCTACCTTGACGGCAGTCTCGCTGGGGGCACTGCCATCCGTCGGTATCAGAATGCGCTTATACATAAGTTCCTCCTCACTTGCGCTCCCCTGGTGGGGGCAGATGGGTCTCGTCGGGGTGGGTCAGGGCCGCCGGGTTGCGCACCAGCAAGATGGGCTGGCGGGCCTGCTGGGCCACATCCTCGGCCACGCTGCCCAGCAAAAACTTACGTAGCCCGGTATGCCCGTGGGTGCCCATCACGATCAGATCGGCTTTTACCTCGTCGGCCACCTCGCGGATGCGCTCCCCAATCAGGTGCCGCCCCGCCTCGCGCAGTACGGTGTGCACCTGTTTGGCCTGCTTGCAGCGCATGGCGGCATCCTTCAGGATATATTCGCCCTGCTCGCGCAGACGGGCCTGTTCCTGGGCCAGCTGGGCCTGTAACTGGGCCTGGTCGGCAAACATCCAGGCCCGCCCTGCCCTCATATATAGCTGGGTCAGGTCGGGCACCACATACACCACCGAGAGCCTGGCCCCCAGCGCCCCGGCCAGCGCATCCGCATGCTGCAGGGCCAGATCGCTAAAGGTGCTGCCATCGGTAGCCACCAGAATGTGCTTGAACAGGGTGGGTTTGCTGCCGTGTCCACGCACCAGCAAGAGCGGCGTCGGGGCCAGCCGGGCCATCCGCTCAGCCACGCTGCCCAGCAATACCCTGGGCAGGCCCGTGCGCCCGTGTGTGCCCATCACCACCAGATCGCAGCCATGGGCCACCCCAGCGTCCACCAGGGCTTCGGCCACTCCAGGTCGGCTTTCGGGCTCGGTGCTGGTGAGCTGCACATCACAAGGCACTTTAGCGCGGCTTGCTTTGCGCTCCCACTGGGCCAGCAGGGCTTTCCCCACCGTGCGGGCACGCTCGAGGGCTTCGTAACCACCCAGCTCTCGGTAGCGCTGCGGCTCAATCACGTGTACAAACACCACCGAGGCCAGGATCCGCTTGGCCAGGGCCAGCCCCACGGCTGCAGCTTGTTCGCTGGGAGGTGAGCCGTCAATCGGAAGAAGTATGCGCTTATACATCCGTACCTCCTGAGATGGTCTTCTGAATCCCTCAACCTACAGCCAGCAAGGGGCTCTGACATCTTTACCTTAGCTTTTGCTGTGGTAATTGCCAAGGGTTTTCAGTCCCTGTCAGGGCCCAAAGAATCTGCTAGGTTGGCTGGGTCAAAACTTGCTGGTAGGTGTGTTGTCACTGGTGTAGGCTGCAGGTTTGTGGTGGAGAGCCCGGAGTAGGCTGCGCTAAAAGCATAGCTGCGCCATCTGAATTGTCCTCGCCCCCAGATAGCCGCAGAGCTTGCCATGCCGAGTTTCAAAATCGCAGGACTGCTCATGAGCAACGCCATGCGCCCCCGCCCAAGGATGGTTCCCCGGATCGCCAGGAGGCCAGGGCCCGGCTGCGCCAGGCCGCCCAGCGTTTTGACCAGGAAAGCCTGAACTGGGTCCAGCAGCACCCCAACGAAACTTTGTTGCTGGCCTTGCTGGTGGGTTGGCTGCTGGCCCGCTATCCCCGACTGCGACGGGTGTTGGGACGGCTACTGGCAGACTGCCCTGCCCGCTAACAAGCCAGCCACAGCCGGGTGCCTTCGCGCCAAACAGGGCTGCCCAACTCCGTTGAAAGCATCTGCAGCCGCTCGAGGATGGCCTCTCGGTCAGGGCCAGTGGCCAGGTTGACCTGGCAGTTGTCGATCTGCAGGGGCAGCAGCTCCACTTCGCCGATGCGGTGGTTTTGGATGTGAAGCCGGTACAAAAGACCCCAGTCGTTGCGCAAAACCGGGTCTACCGCGTAGTCGTCCACAAACTCGCCGCAGTCGTAGAGAATGGGCTTGCCACGGTAAACCTCGATGCCCTGGCAGACGTGTGCGCTGTGCATCGGCCCCGGCCTCCATCACCGCCCTGGCAAAGGCGCGAAACAGAGGCGGCGGGCGCAGGCGCATATTGGGCCCCCAGTGCGCCGAAACCATCACCAGCCCGGCGTGCTGTAGCTCCTGGGCCACATAGCGGTTGCGCGGGCTGTGCCGGCTGCTGCCGCTGCCGTGGGCAAACACCACCACCCCACTGGCCCCCGGGGGGATACAGAGATCGCCCGCCAGCACGGCAACAGAACCAAGGGGGATAAAAACCGGTTCGCTTGGGAAGGTTTGCGGCGGCGTCATGGTCAACCTCGCTCATCAGCCTGGGTAGGCGCTTCTTCCAGATAAGACTGAACCCGGCCAATTACCAGGGCGTTACCAGCGGTTGAGGGGGCAGAAAAAATCACCTGACCCCTATACTTGAGCAAGGTGAATCATGGCAGGCCGATCCGACATCAAAAACATGGCCTTGTTCTGCGATTTTGAGAACATTGCCCTGGGGGTGCGGGAAGCCAAGTACCCCCGCTTCGACATCCAGAAAATCCTCGAGCGGCTCTTGCTAAAGGGCAGCATTGTGGTCCGCAAGGCCTATTGCGACTGGGAGCGCTACAAGGAGTTCAAAGCCACCATGCACGAGGCGGGCTTTGAGCTGATCGAGATTCCCCACACCCGTCTCTCGGGCAAAAACTCCGCCGACATCCGCCTGGTGGTAGACGCCCTCGACCTTTGCTACACCAAGTCGCACGTGGACACCTTTGTCATCATCAGCGGGGACTCCGACTTCTCGCCGCTGGTTTCCAAGTTGCGGGAAAACAACCGGCTGGTCATCGGGGTGGGGGTTAGGAAATCCACCTCCGACCTGCTGACCGCGGCCTGCGACGAGTTCATCTTCTACGACGACCTGGTGCAAGAGGAGCTGGCCCAAAAACGGGTTGCCAAACCCAGCAAGGCAGCGTCCAAAGGCAAAACCACCGAAACGCCGCAGGATAAACAACAGGAGGCCCTCGAGCTGGTGGTCGAGACCCTTCTGGCCCTACAGGCCGAGCGCGGTGGGGAGGAGCGCATCCTGAGTTCGCTGGTCAAGCAGACCCTCAAGCGGCGCAAACCGGGCTTCAACGAGGCCTCCTACGGCTTCCGCTCCTTTAGCGCCCTGCTGGAGGAAGCTCAGCGCCGGGGGCTTTTGCGCCTCGAGCGCGACGAGCGCTCGGGGGGCTATATTGTGTACCCTCGAGGTGAGTAAGGCCCCCAATTGGGGCCCTGGGAAAAGCGCACAATAGAGCCATGCTGCGCGACCTTCGTAGCGATTACACCTACGGCACCTTAAGCGAGCAGGACGCCGACCCCAACCCCTTCCGGCAGCTAGAGCGCTGGCTGGCCGAGGCCATCGAGACCCACCTCTACGAGCCCCACGGCATGACCCTCTCCACCGTGGGGGCCAATGGCCGCCCCAGCAGCCGGGTGGTGCTGCTGCGGGGCTTGGACGATAGCGGCCTGGTGTTTTTTAGCAACTACCACAGCCGCAAAGGAAGGGAGCTCGAGGCCAATCCCTGGGCCTGCCTCAACTTCTGGTGGCCCCCGCTGGAGCGTCAGGTGCGCGTCGAGGGGCAGGTCGAGCAGGTCGAGCCCCAGCTCTCCGACGAGTACTTTGCCAGCCGCCCCTATGACAGCCAGATTGGGGCCGCGGCCAGCCCCCAGAGCGAAGTGATTGCCAGCCGGGAGGTACTCGAGCAGCGCATCGCCGAGCTCAAGGCCCGCTACCCCGAAACCGTACCCCGCCCGGCCCACTGGGGGGGCTACCGCCTGAAGCCCGACACCTTCGAGTTCTGGCAAGGCCGCCCCAGCCGCCTGCACGACCGGCTGGTCTACCGCCTGCAGCCGGACGGGGAGTGGAAAATAGAACGGCTGGCCCCCTGAGGCGGTGAGGCCTGAACTCCCCCAGGGGTGAGCAGCCCGCACGTCGTACCGGCTTCAGGCTACCAGTACAGGCCCAGGCCCAGTTCGTGCAAAGCCTGATGTCGGGCTTTGTAGTCGGGCATGATCTGCTCAACCAGGGCCCAGAAGCGGGGGCTGTGGTTGAGCACCTTCAGGTGGGCCATCTCGTGCACCACAACATAGTCCAGCACCCGCAGGGGCAGCATGACCAGCCGCCAGTTAAAGCGCAGCTCGCCTTTGGCATTACAGCTTCCCCAGCGCTTTTTCTGGTTGCGGATGAGCACCCTGGGCATGGGCCAGCCCAGCTCATCAGCGTAGCGCTGAACCCGCCGGGTAACCACCTCCTCCGCGCGAACCCTGTACCAGTTTTCCAGCATCTCGCGCACCTCTTCGCCGTGCGCGTTTGGATTCCCGGCCTGCACAAGCAAAACATTGCCTTTGAGGGCCACCGCGGCCTGGCTTCTGAGCCTGGGCAAGAAGTCGAATAGCTCGGGCTGAAAGTGGGAATCTGAACGGTGCTTGCCTCCAGCCACAGGTTCAGTCTGCACCTGTAGGCTAACCCGGCGGCCCAGGTACAGGAATTCTTCCCCACTGACAAATCGCTTTCGCGGCTCCAGGCGGCTCTTAAACTCGGTGTATTTTTCAGCAATCCAGCGGGCTTTGGTATTGACCAGAGCAACGATCTGCTCCAGGGGCATGCGTTTGGGCGCAGCAACCCGCACCCCTTGAACTTCAATGGTAATACCCACCGTCCGGCGGCGGGCACTGCGGCGGATGGCATAGGGGATGCTTTTGTTCTGGTAGTACAGGGTGGCTTTTTCTGTTCCTGACATCCGGGTTTAATCCTATCCAGAACGAGCAAATCAAATGGTGAGATGAGGGCTTGTAAACTTATACCGGATTCAAAAAGATAATCTTCAAATAAAAAGCGCTAATAGGCTATCTTTTTGAATCCTAGAGCACACCCCTCGCTGCGCTCGGCGAAGAAAGCGTATCCCTTCGGTCGGGTTAGTTCGACACCGTTCGGTGACGAACTAACCGAATCTGGTATTAGCCATCGCTTTATTCATGCAAGCATTTTTGTTTATATACAGAATCCACTCTTAATACTTCGATTTGTTGCCGTTTTCACAATTATGCCCCAGCAGGCTGCCATCAAGCCCATCCACAGACAACATGGGCTGTTGGGCAGGTAAAGTGCTAAATGGCCTCGAGCATCTGGGCTCTGGCTTTTTCCTGCTCGAGGGTCTTCCGATCTGCATCCCATCCCAATTCACAGCCCATCAGTTCGGCCACCCGTGGTATGGCCGCCAGTGCCGCTGAAGCATCGAGAAAGGCCAGACGGGTACGGCGGGCCAGCACGTCGAGGGGGGTCTGGGCCATCTCGTAACGGGCGGCATAAATGACCTCGGCCTCGAGGTAGGGCCACTCCTGCGCCAGCCGATGGTCGTAACCCTGTGCCGCAATCTGGGTCACCAGCGGGGCACGGGAGCCATAGGCCTGGTGGAGGTGCTGGGCAATATCCGGGGGAAAGCCCATCTGCTTTAGCTTTTTGGCTCCATCTGGCACAAAACCCTGCCCCCCCAGAAGCGGGATTTTTTCGGTGTGGGAAGGGCCGGCCTGCAGGCCAAACTGCCCCACGGCATAGTTCACCAGGTCCAGTGCCATCTTGCGGTAGGTGGTCCACTTGCCGCCGGTGAGGGTCAGTAGCCCCGAAGGGCTTTGCTGAATCAGGTGGTCGCGGGCCAGTCGGGCGGTGTCGGCCTCGGGGCGCGAGACCAAAGGGCGCAGCCCCGACCAGCTGGCCCGCACGGCTTCCCTTGGAATCTCCCCCAGGTAGGGCTTAACCTGCCTGAGCACGTAGCCGATCTCCTCTTCACTCACCCTGGGGTGGTCTACGATTGGGGCAGGGTCGTCGGTAGTACCCACCAGGGTTGCACCCTGCCACGGCAGCACGAACACCACCCGCCCATCCTCGGTTCTGGGAATCAGCAGGCCGGTATCGGAGGGGCTATATTTTTTGTCCAGCACGATGTGAATTCCCGAACTGGCCTTCAGCAAAGGCGGTGTGCTGGGGTCGTCCATACGCCTGATGGTGTCGGAAAAAGGACCGGTGGCGTTGACCACCACCTTGGCGACCACCTCCACTTCGCCACCGCCCACTCGGTCTTGCACCACAACGCCCGCCAGTCGGCCATTTTGCTTGTGCAGGGCTGTTACCTGGGCGTGGTTGAGCACCACCGCCCCTTGCTGGGCAGCAGTAAGAACCAGCTCCACGTTGTAGCGGGCATCGTCGAACTGTCCATCCTGGTAGGCCACCGCACCTTTGAGACCTTTGGGGTTAACCGCAGGAAAGCGCTCCAGGGTACCTTGGGCGTTGATGAACTGCGCGGGCTCGAGACGGGCTCGACCGGCCAACAGGTCGTACAGCTTCAGTCCGGTGTAGTAGTAAGGCACTTCCCAGACCCTATACAAAGGGGTCAGAAGCCATAGGGGACGGGCCAGGTGGGGTGCATTCTTGAGCATGATGGCCCGCTCATGCAGGGCATCGCGCACCAGGTTGAGCTGCACTTTGTCAAAGGTCTTGACGGCAAGTTCCAGGTAGCGCACCCCCCCGTGAATCAGCTTGGTGCTGCGGCTCGAGGTGCCCTCGGAAAAATCGTAGCGCTCCACCAGGGCGGTTTTCAGACCCCGGCTCGCAGCTTCAAGGACCACCCCTGCCCCGGTGGCACCCCCACCGATTACCAATAGGTCGAAGGTTTCCGAGGCAAGCGTTTTTAGCAGTTCGGTGCGTTCCATAGCTCTACCCAATAGCCTAAGCTCTACCCAATAGCCTAACCCAGGCAGCAGAAGGCCACCAAGAGCCATTGGTCTGTGCGCGGCCAGGTTTTTACACCAATAACTGACCACCAAAAGCCCAGCACAGGGAAATCCAGCCGCTGCCTCAGCCTTCAGCCATCAGGCTGGAGTTGGCAAACACCTGTCCAATTACCTCTTCGATGGCGGGCTCCCGCACTTCCAAGTCGTCTATGGGTAGCTCCTGCAACATCCGGCCCACCAGGGGCACCAGGTCTTCTCTGCGAAGCAAAAGCCGGGCCTCGAGCCCCTCCCAGGCCCGCACCTCGCCAAACTGCTCCAGCCGCGCCCTGGCTATAGGCTGCCCCAGCTGCAGGCGCACCTCGCGGTATGGGGCGAAGCGCTTGAGCAGCCCCTCCAGCCCCCCATCGTAGATCAGACCCCCCCGGTGAATCATCAAAACCCGCTCACATAGGGCGGTGATGTCGGCCATGTAGTGGCTGGTGAGCAGGATGGTGGCCTGGTAGCGCTGGTTGTAGGCGCGCAAAAACTCCCGCACCGCCACCTGGGCGTTGACGTCCAGCCCCAGGGTGGGCTCGTCCAGAAACAAAACCTGGGGCCGGTGCAAAAGCGCCGCCAGCAGTTCGGCCTTCATGCGCTCGCCCAGGCTCAGCTTGCGTACTGGCTGGTTCAGTTTTCCCTCCAGCGAAAGCATCTCGCTCAGCTCGGCCACGCGCTTTTTGAACTCGGGCTCGGGAATTTCGTACACCGCAGCGTTCACCCGAAAGCTGTCGGCTGCCGGCAGATCCCAGATGAGCTGCTGCTTGTTGCCCATTACCAGGGTGATCTTGCGCAAGAAAGCATACTCTCGCTTGAAGGGCTGGTGTCCAGCCACTTCTACCCGCCCCACACTGGGGTAGATCAGGCCCGACAAGAGCTTGAGGGTGGTGGTTTTGCCAGCCCCATTGGGCCCTAAAAAGCCCACCACTTCGCCCGGTGCAATCTGAAACGATACGTCTCTAACCGCCTCTACCTGCCGGTATTTGCGCTTAAAAAAGTGCCGGATGGTGCCCACAAAACCGGGCTCTTTGAGGGCCACCGGATAAAACTTGGAGAGGTTTTCGGCCCGAATTTGGCTCACCTGAAGCAGTATAGTCCGACAAAAAGTGTCGCGTAACCATCCAGTCAGCCCCATGGGCTTGTAATCAAGCGGTAATGCCTGGGCGGTAGGGTGGTGGATGAAGCGGGGGGTTCTTCGGGTATGGCTAGACAGGAGGTCAGCATGAGGCCCTTTAAAGACCGCAGCCAGGCTGGTGAGCTGCTGGCCGAGCGGCTGGTGGAGCTGGGGTATGATCAACAACCCAACCTGCTGGTATTTGGCCTGCCTCGAGGGGGTGTTCCGGTGGCCTTTCAGGTGGCCCGCCGACTAGGAGCGCCCCTCGAGGTCTGGGTGGTGCGCAAGCTGGGTACACCCGGCCACGAAGAGCTAGCCATGGGGGCCATTGCCTCGGGCGGAGGGCGGGTGCTCAACCAGGAGATTGTGGACAGTTTGCAGATTTCAGCCCAGGCCATCGCCGCTGTCGAACAGCAGGAGCTGGCCGAGCTAGAGCGCCGCGAGCGGCTGTACCGCGGTCAGCGGCCTTTCCCTGACCTGAGCGGCAAGACGGTTTTGCTGGTGGACGATGGGCTGGCTACCGGGGCCACCATGAAAGCCGCCATTGCCGCGGCCCGGCAAAAAAAGCCCGCCCGGCTGGTGGTGGCCGTGCCTGTAGCGCCGCCCGATACGGTGGCGGAAATTCAGGCCCTAGTGGACGAGGTGGTCTGCCTGATCACCCCGCCTTTTTTCCAGGCGGTGGGCCTGTGGTACGAACACTTTCCCCAGATCTCCGACGAGGAAGTGCTGGCCTTGCTGCAAGCCGCCCGCCCGTCCGGTGCTTCGGCCAGGCCAGCCCCTTTTGATGCAGGGTAAAGGTAGATGTCGGCCTGCTCCTTGCTCAGCATCCGGATGGGCGCGCCCGGATGGGGTCTGGATGCGGATCAGGGTACGGGCAGGGCCTCCGGCAAACTTGCGGGCGGAGGCTACACCTCCGGGGTTACCTGCTCGGGGTGGGGCTTTGCGCTTTTGAGCTGGCTGATCAGGGTCGCGGCTATGATCAGGCCGGCCCCCACCAACCCCTGCAATCCCAGCCGCTCGCCCAGCAGAACGTAGGCGAAGGCTGCTGCATACACGGGCTCGAGGGTAAAAATCACCGCGGCCTGGGGCGCCGGAACCATGCGCTGTCCCAGGGCCTGTAGCCAGATGCACAGCGCCGAGGCCACCAGACCCAGGTACAAGAGCGAAAAGTAGGGAAAGCTAGCAGCGTTCCAGACAGGCCCCTCCCAGAGCATCCAGACCAGCGACAAAAGGGTAACGGCAAGCATCTGAACACCCGTCAGCGAAAGGGTCGAAAAGCGCTGGGCGAAGTGCTCCAGGCGCCAGATATACACCGCATACGACAGGGCAGTTCCCAGCGTCCAGGCATCGCCCAGGTTGGGCGGCGAGCCATCGTAGGACAGTAGCCCCACCCCCAAAATAGCCAGCCCCGCCGATAACCAGATGGGCCAACCCAGACGCCGCCCCAGCACCCCCAGCAGCATGGGCAGGGCCACCACGTACAGCGTGGTAATAAAGGCGCTGCGGCTGGCGGTGGTGTACTGCAGGCCCACAGTCTGGGTCAGATAGGCCACAAACAACACCCCCCCGAGCTCGAGGCCCGCTGCCCACAGCCTGGGGTCGCGCCGGAGCAAGAACGGCACAAAAACCAGCGTGGCAATGGCAAAGCGCACAAAGTTGATCTGTCCGGGCCCCAGGGTTTGCAGGCTGTCCTTCACCAGCACAAAGGTGCTGCCCCAGAACAGCGTGGCCAGGTTGAGATAAAGAAGTCCTAAAAGCTGAGCTCGGCGCACAGGGAAGAGTTTACCGACTTTCCGGAATGCACCCCAGCAGCCAGATTCAAGCGGCCCTTCCCAGCGGATGACCGCGGATGACCGCAGCAGGCCTCAAACCTCGTGCACCTCACGCAGCGAAAAGCGTTGAAGCCAGGGCTTGCGCTGGGCTTGCATCCCCGTGGGCACCACCTGAACGGGCACCGTAGCGTTGGCCAGAACGCTCTGGGCGACCAAACCCAGCACCTCCGGGGCTGGCCGGGCGAGATCGTGGCTGCCTATTACAATCAGGTCGACGTGGGTTTGTTGGGCGATTTGGGCTACCACTGCGCCAATGTTCTGGCTGCCGGGCTCTATCAGCACCACCCGCGGCGGGTGGCGGGCCCCCTGCACCATCCTGGCAAAGGTCTCGGGGGTCGAGGTGTTGGTGTTCTCGAGCACATGCAGTAGCGTCACCTTGCAACCCAACCAGCGGGAAAGGTTGAGGGCATGCTGAACAGCCGCCAGGCTGCCCGCCCCCAGCCCCACGGGAACCAAGATGTGACGAAACACAGGCACCTCCCAAACTCGAAACCAGGATGAATCCAAGGCATTACCAGGCTGTTACCAACTACAACGCTGGTGCGCGGGCAGAGCACCCCCAGGAAAACCTGGCCGTATAACCTTGCCCTGCCCGCAAATCACGCACTTTCCCAGCCTGGTACTCCAGAAGCCTCTACTCCTTTTGGCGGATGAAGCGGTAATGGTTTTGTAGCAAAATTAAGCCATGAAAAGGATGTCGTACCGTTCAGAACAGGTTGCGCCTGCGCTCGAGGTACGCACCTTGGGCCAGGTGGAGGTTTTGGTTGCAGGCCGTCCTGCTATCTGGCATGCCCATACTGCAGAAGAACTCTTCTTCTACCTGCTCTCGTACCCCGAGGGCAAAAGCAAGGCGGAAATCCTCGAGACCCTGTGGGGCCTCGACCCCGACCCAGTAGCCAACAACCGTTTCCGGGTAACGCTCTTTCGGATTCGCAGCGCCCTACAGAACCCACAGGCTATCCAGGAGGATCACGGACGCTATAGCCTGAGCGAGGCCGTTTTGCAAAGCACCGACCTGTACAGCTTCTACCAGGCGCTGTCCGAGGGCCACCGGGCCAGCTCTGATACAGCCCGTCTGGAGAGCTACCACAAGGCCATTGCGCTGTACCGGGGCGATTATCTGCCGGGTTTCTCGACCAACTGGGTCTCGCAGGCCCGCGAAGAACACAAAACCGCCTACGTGCAGGCCCTGCTCGAGGTGGCCCTCATCTACTACGACCGCACCGACTGGGGGAATGCCGCCACCTATCTCCAGCGGGCGCTAAAAGCCGACCCCTACCTGGGCGAGAACCACCACCAGCGCCTGATGTGGTGCCTGGCCGCCGCCGGCGATCGCTATGGGGCCATCGAGCACTACCGCCGCTTTGTGAAATTCCTACACGAAGAGCTGGGGGACACCCCCATGCCCGAGACCCAGGCCCTGGCCGAACGCATCAAGCTAAACCAGCTCCTCCTGCCCTACCCCGAGATGCCGAGCCTCTACAGCCATGTGGCCTGACGGGCCCGCGTCAGGGCTGCATGCAAGCCAAGCCCCGTTCCTCTGTAATGGCCAGGTAATTGGCAAAATCTTGAATCGAGATAGGAGGCAGCACCTGCCCCAACCACACCCATCGAGTAAGGAGGTTGCTATGTTGACCCAGGAAGTCACCCGCTATATCCGCGAGTTCGTGGCCCCAAGGGTTGCACCGGTGTTGTCGCTGTATCTAGATGTGAACCCGGCCAACCCAGACAACCAGGGCAAGGCCTATCTGTTGCGGGCCCGCGAGGCCATCGCCGCCACCCCGACCCCGCCCGAGGTTGGCAAAAAAGTTCTAGAGGCGCTCGAGCGCAGCCTACCCCAGGCCAAAAGCCGGGTGGTCTTTGCCGCAGAGGGTTGGATGGAAATCTACGACCTGCAGGTAGACCTGCCCCTCATTCAGGGGGCTGAGGCCCGCTGGGGCGAGCCCTACCTGACCCCTATTTTGTACGTTCTAGACGAGTACGACCGGGTGGGGGTGGTCTACCTCGATAGCGAAAAGTGGCGCATGTTCGAGGTGTACCTGGGCGAGATTGAGGAGTTGCCGGGGGCCTTCAGGGCCGTAGCCACCCAGGAGTGGAACCAGCTCACCCAGGCCGGCTCGGGCCGGCGCTACAGCCAGGGCGGCATCCACCGGGCTGCGGCCAACACCGATCGCTTCGAACGCCGGCTCGATGCCTGGACGCACCGCTTCTACAAGCGGCTGGCCGGGCTCCTGGAGCAGACCGTCAACGAGCGCAACATGCAGCGGCTGGTCCTGATGGGCCCTAAAGCCGAGGTGCAGATATTCAAGGATCTCCTGCCCCGCAGGCTGCGCGAGCGGGTGATGGCCACCCTGCCCTCCCTGCCCACCCCAGGCGCCCAAGCCAGCGAGGTATTTAATCGGGTGCAGGAGGTGCTGGAATCCCTCCAGCGCGAACGGGAAAACAGGCTCCTGGACGAGCTGGCCGAGCGGGGGGTGGCTGGGCTAGACCAGACCCTCGAGCTCTTGCAGCAAGGTGGGCTACACCTGTTGGTGGCCCCCTGGAACCCCCAGGGGAAGGTTTATCGCGCCCCGGATGGCTGGGTGGGGGGCAGCATGGAGGGGGCGGTGGCCCACGGGGCCGGGCGCATTGAGGATGCCGACCTAAAGCAGGTGCTACCCGAACTGGCCGCCGCCTATGGAACCCGGCTCGAGTTCGTGCGGGGGCCTGCTGAGGAACGCCTGCACAAAGCCTTTGGTGGTCTGGCCGGTCTGCCTCGCTGGTAATGCTTTGGTAACGGGCCTGGATTAGCTTTTAGGTGCTGAGGCAAACAGGTTCCATAAAGTCCTGTTGCTCAAAACCAAATAAGCCCGTGTCTGATGAGAAAAACCTCTGGGTTTCGGGCCCGGTGGCAGCTCGAGGCCCCAGAGGTTAGGCCCAAGCCCCTGTCCGGCGTGCCGCCACCCACGCCCAAAAACACCAAGGAGGTGTGTATCATGTTGGCTCGTTTCGACCCTTGGCGTGAGATGGATAACGTGCGGAGGGAAATCGAGCGCCTGTTTGATGAAAGCCTGTTCCGTCGTGAGTTTCCGTTCCTCGATAAAGAGGTAGCGGCCATGCCGCTCGACATCTACGAAGAAGGCAACAACATCGTGGTGAAAGCCTCGATTCCCGGCCTGAAGCCCGACGACATCAAGATTGAGGTTCGCGGCGACGTGCTGCGGATCTACGGCGAAGCCAAAAAGGAGGAAGAGAAGAAAGAGCGCAACTACCACCTGCGCGAACACCGCTACACCCGCTTTGAGCGCTCGGTAATGCTACCCAGCGAGGTGCTGACGGATAAGGCCGAGGCGGTCTTTGAAAACGGGGTGCTCACCCTTACCCTGCCCAAGAGCGAGGTCGCCCAAGCCAAGGCCATCCCGATCAAGACCCCCGCGAAGGTATAGGGAGGAGGTATGACGGCACAAAGAATTGACCTTTTCATGGGCCTGGTGTTTGCCTTGCTGGCCGTTCTCGGGTTGTTCTTTGCTCCCAGCGGGCTGATCCTGGGGCTTATTCCCAGCAACACCAGCCTGGCCATCGTGTACCTGATTACCGCGGTAGCCCTGCTATACGGCTACTTTACCGGTGATCGGCTGGCCCACATGATGGCTGCTGTGATTGGTCTGGTCTATGCGGCCCTGGCCATCATCGGGTTCTTCAGCAGCAGCTTCCTGGGCCTGCCCACGGGCGGCTGGAACACCGTGGTGAACCTGATTGCTGCTGTGGTGCTGATCTACGACTGGCTGGGCACACCCAGAACCGCTTCCTGAGCCAGCAAGGCGTCTCAAACGGGGCGAAACCAAGCTCGCCCCGTTTGTTTTTTGCTAGAAATCACACTGTATTCATTTTGTTCAGCATTTACTAAACTTACAAAATCTACTAAACTTCAAGCATGTCCGACCGCCTGCACCAGTTCGTGGAGGAGTTTGCCCTGGCCTATGAAGCCGCCGGCATTCCTCGCACAGCGGGGCGCATTCTGGGCTGGCTAATGGTCTGCGACCCACCCGAGCAAACCGCCTCGCAGTTGGTCGAGGCCCTGGGAAGCAGCAAGGCCTCCATCAGCACCATGACCCGGCTCCTGGTGCAGATGCATCTGATTGAGCGGGTGCCCAGGCGGGGCTCGAGGCAAGACTACTTCCGCATCCGGCCTGGCACCTGGAGCGAGCGGGTCAAAAACGGCCTGGCCGGTCTGAGCCTCTACAAAAGCCTGGCCGAGAAAGGGTTGCGGCTCCTGGAAAACGCCCCACCCCAGCGCAGCGAACGGCTGCAGGAGATGCGGGAGCTATACGCTTTTTTTGAAGAGGAACTGCAGGGGCTGTTTGAGCGCTACGAACGCAAGCAGCGTAAGCGGAAAGGCTGAGCGGAGGCACAAATGCTTAAAAGCTCGAGCACACTACTCAGGCTGGCCTGGCGCAACCTCTGGCGGCATCGGCGGCGCACCCTGCTGCTGCTGCTGGTAGTCGCCTATGCCACCCTCACCATCGTCTTGTTCTGGGGCATCAACGATGGGTTTATCCAGTCCATCCTGTACGGAAACGCGCGCTACCTGGGTGCGCCGGTGCTCATCACCACGCCCGCATATTTTCAGGACCCCGACCCCGAACAGGGGTTGCCCAGCCTGGGTTTTTTGTCTCAGGTAGAAACCCAGCCGGGGGTGCGGGCCGCAGCCCCACGTCTGGAATTTCCCGGCCTGGTTCGCTCGGCCTACGCTGCCGAAGCAGTGCGGGTTCGGGGTGTCGAACCGGCCCTCGAGGCCAGGGTAAGCCGCATCCCCAGCGCCATTGTCCAAGGTCGCATGCTGGAGAAGCCGGGCGAGGTGGTGCTGGGACAACAACTGGCCGAGCGCCTGGATGTGCGGCTGGGTGAACGGGTGGTGCTCGATACCTCGGCGCTGGCTGGGCCGCAGGCCCTGGGTTTGCAGGTGGTGGGGCTGGTGAGGTCGGGGGTGGCCCCAGTGGACCGCGGCGCGGTGCTGGTGCACCTGGGCGACGCCCGTCGGCTTACCGGGCTTGCAACCGCCACAGCCGTGGCCCTGGACGTGCCGCGCGGGCAGGAGTCTCGCCTGGCCCGGGCCCTCAACCTCGAGCTACCCCCCGGCCTGCGGGCCTACGACCTCAGCCAGTTGCTGGGTGGCCTGGCCGAGGCCCTGCAAACCCGGCAAGGCTCGGTATTTTTGATTGGGTTGCTGTTTTCGCTGTTTGCTGCGCTGGCCGTAACCAGCACGGTGCTGGTAAGCGTGCTCGAGCGCACCCGCGAGTTCGGCATCATGGAGGCCATCGGAATGAGCCCTCAGCGCCTGGCCCAGGTGGTCACGCTCGAAACGATCCTAGCCACTGCCCTCGGCTGGGGGGCAGGGCTGGTACTGGGCTATGCCCTTAACTACTGGATGGCTGTCCAGAACGTGCTAGGGCCCGTCTTTGCCAGCTATGGCGCCGCCTGGGAAATCCTGGGCACCGGCAGCGAAATCTACACAGCCCAAAGCCCCTGGTATGCCCTTTTTGCAGCCATAACCATCGTGCTGGCTGCGCTTTTTTCGATCCTGATTCCGGCCCGGCGGGTGCTGGCGCTCAACCCCGCCGAGGCCATGCGAACAGAGTAATCCGGAGGAAGCATGAACCTACGACTTTTGCTGCTCTTGGGCCTGCTCTGCCTGGGGCCTGCAGGTGCAGCCACCGACCCCCAGGCCGTGCTCAAGGCCATTGTGGACAACCAGCGCGGGGGAAGCCTGCGGGCAACCCTGACCCTGAGCATAACCCGCCCAGAGCGGCAGACCCAGTTTGTCCTCGAGGTGGTCTCGGACGGCAACGAGCGGGCCATCATCTGGGTCAAGGCCCCGCCCAGAGAAGCCGGGCAGGCTTTTTTGCGGGTGGGGGACAACATTCAGCTTTACAACCCCAGCCTCAAGCGGGTGCTGCGGCTCCCCCCCAGCGGGCGCAGCGACAGCTTCCTGGGCTCCGACCTTTCCTATAGCGACCTGGCCGGGCGCGACCTCGAGCAAGACTTCATCCCCCGGGTTGAGACTGAAAGCGACAGCAGCATCACCCTGGAACTCATCCCCAAACCCCAGGCCCCCACCCCCTACGGCAAGCTGGTGTTGCTGGCCAGCAAACCCGGCTTTGTCCCGCGCGAGGTGCGCTACTACGACCAGCGCGGCCAGGCGGTGCGAAAAATAACCTTTGCCCAGTTTGCCCAGGTGGGTGGGCAGAGCTTCCCCACCCAGACCACCGTGGAGGATTTGCTGCGTCCAGGCCACCGCACCCAGGTGGTTTACAGCAACTACCGCTTTGGAATTGCTGTACCCGAAAGCTGCTTCTCGGTGCGGGCGCTGGAGGCCGGCTGCTAGCCCAGCAGAAATGAGGATGTCCATGTTTAACCTCTTTAGCCTTTCCTGGCGCAACATCTGGCGACACCGCGGGCGCAGCCTGATGACGGCAGGGGCAGTAGGCCTGGCCGTGTTTTTCACCCTGCTATATCTGAGCTTTCTGGGGGCCATGGAAAACGGCATCTACAATAACCTCACCGCCTCGGTAGGACACCTGCAGGTGCGGGTGGAAGGCTACCGCGAAAAGCGTGAGTTTCGCGACCGGCTCATTCCGGGTGCAACCCGGGTAGAAAGCCAGCTTGCCACCCAGACGCAGGCCCAGCGGGTGGTGGCCCTGGAAATCCCTGCCCTGCTAGCAGGCGAGACCCGCTCTCGAGGGGTCTTGTTGATTGGCGACCGGCGTCCTCCTCCGCTGCGCGAACGCTTCATAAAGCAACACCTGGTCGAAGGGGATTTGCCACAGGAGGGCGACCTCGAGGGCATTGCCCTGGGAGAGGCACTGGCCAGGGCCCTCAAGGTAGAGCTGGGCCAGCCGTTGTATGTGTATGCGCCGGGGACGGAAGGACGGGGTGCAGGGGTCTACAAGCTGGTGGGGTTGCTGCGCTTCCCCGACCCCGCCGCCGAAGCCCGCAGCGCTTACCTCTCGCTGGCCGCCGCCCAGGAGCTGGCCGCACCCGGCAGCGCTACCCGCATCGAGCTACACTTTCCTTTTACCCGCTATGCCCAGGATGCTCAGCTCGGCGTCCTACAAACGCAGTTGGCCCAGAGCCTTGGGCCTGGCCTGAGCCTGGAAAGCTGGAAGGAGGCCAGTCCGGCCATCGCGCAGGTGTTCGACCTGCTGACCCCCCTGGTTCTGATTTTCGCGGCTATTTTTTTCGGGCTGGCGGGGCTTCTGGTGCTCAACACCATCTACCTGGGCCTGCTCGAGCGCACCCGCGAGCTGGGGGTGATGGTGGCGCTGGGCGCCGGGCCTGCCCAGGTAACCCGCATGGTCGTGCTGGAAAGCCTGTTGCTCTGCCTAAGCGGGGCCCTGGTGGGTGCAGCGCTGGGCCTACTTACAGTGGCGGCCCTGTCCGAAGGCCTTTCACTAAAGGCGCTGTTTGGCGAGGCAATTGGGGCCTTTGGCTTGCCCGAGGTGCTTTATTTGAGCCTGCGCACCCAGGACGCGCTGGTTACCGTGGTCTACACCCTGGCCACCGGCCTGCTGGCAGCCTGGTGGCCGGCCAGGGTAGCGGCCCGACTCGAGCCCGTCGAGGCCATGCGTTTTACGGCTTGAACAGAGGTGAGGCATGAAGCCCGTTTTACAAGTCAATAGTCTGAGCAAAATCTACCGGGTAGGCTCCATCGAGACCCCCGCCTTGCGGGAAGTGAACTTGTCGGTACATTCGGGAGAGTTTGTCGCGCTGGCCGGGCCCTCCGGCAGTGGCAAGAGCACCCTGCTGCACCTGATGGGCGGCCTGGATAAACCCACTGCCGGCGAGGTCTGGCTGGACGGTGTCCGCATAGACGGGTTCTCTAAAGCCCGGCTGGCCCATTTACGGCTGTGGAACCTGGGTTTTGTCTTTCAAGCCTACAACCTTATCCCGGTGCTTACGGCCCTGGAGAACGCGGCCTTCGTGCTCGAGCTGCGGGGCGAACCTCGGGAAACCCGCGAGGCCAAAGCCCTGCGGGCGCTGGAAACCCTGGGTATCCAGAACCTGGCCCATCGCCGTCCCAACCAGCTCTCGGGGGGGCAGCAGCAGCGGGTGGCGGTGGCCCGTGCCCTGGCCGCCCAGCCCAAAATCATCCTTGCCGACGAGCCCACCGCCAACCTCGACTCCAAGACCGGCCTAGCCCTGATCGAGCACCTGCGAACCCTCAACCGCGAGCAGGGCATCACCTTTGTCTTCAGCACCCACGATCCCCGGCTCTTGGAGCGGGTGGATCGGATTGTGCGCCTCGAGGATGGGCAAATTGCGGCCTGATCGCACCTGGCTGGTTGGGCTGGGTCTGTGGGCCGTGCTGGGCTGCTTTCAGTCCGTGCACGCCCAAAACCTGGAGACCCGGCTCGAGCTTCGCTTCTCCACCGCCATTGCCATCAGCAACCTGCCGCCAAGCGCAAGCTGGGGCCTGGGCGCCCAGCTCGAGGCCCGCTACGACCTGAACCCCTGGCGCTTCCGGCTGGTGCTGAACCCAGGGGTGAGCTTTTCCCGCACACCCAACACCGATGCCGGCCTGAGCGAGCTGTACCTGCTGTACCGCGAGAACGAGCTAGACGTAAGCGCGGGGCTCGAGCGGCTGCCCCTCGAGGTGGCCCGTCTGAGCCTGCCCTATAGCCTCGAGGCCGTTAGCCCGCTGGGTAATCGGCTGGGCCGCTGGGGGGCCAGGGTTAGCTGGAACCCCGAGGCCACCCGCCTGCGCCTGGCGCTGCTGGAGGATGCAAGCCAACTGCTGCCGGTGCTGAGCCTGCGGCGGGAGTTCGGCGACTTCGAGCTCGAGGCCCACGCCCTCTACCCCACCCGCTGGGTGCTGGGCCTGGGCGGCAGCGGCACCGTGGCCGGACTGGTGGTGTACGGGGAAGGCTGGCTGTTGCTAAATCCCCTCGAGGCCCGCTACGCACTGGGCCTGAGCGGCAGCCTGGGCGAAGGGGTGTGGACGCTCGAGGGGGGCTACGCCACCACCCTGCCCCTACTGCCTGCGAGCCATTTTCTGGCGGGGCAGTGGATCATTCCACAAGGGGAGGAGGCCAGTTGGAGCCTGACCGCTTACCTCTTGCTTTCCAATCCCTGGCAGTTTCAGCTAGGCAGCGGCTACCGCTACAACCTAGCCGAGCATGAGCTAAACGCCAGCCTGGCAACCCACTTCAGTTCTCAATCCTGGAGACTACTGCTCACTCTGAGCATCCGGGCTTTTCAGTAGAGCACCCTGCCCCATCATTGGGCCACACAACAACTTGATTAGCGTGTCCTACACAGCACAGTGGCCCCAGTTTTGGTAAGCTCTCTTCCATGAGTCGGATTCTGGTCACGTTATTGCGGCATGGCCGTTCCCTAGCCGACGACCTGCGTGTCCACGAAGGCCGTTTCGATGCCCCCCTCACCGAGGTGGGCCGAGCCCAGGCCCAGCAGCGCTTAGAGGAATTTCGCACCAAGCGGTTACGCTTCGATCGCATCATTTCCAGCCCCCTCCAGCGGGCCAGAGCCGTAGCAGAGCTGATGAGCGAAGGGCTAGAGGTGCCGCTGGAGCTTGACCCCGACTGGATGGAGCAAGACAACGGAAAAATTGCCGGACTTTCCTACGAGGAAGGCGATCGGCTCTTCCCCAAGCCCGCTTTTCGCAACCCCTACACCAGACCGTTCGATGGCACCGGTGAAAGCGAGTGGGAAACCTACTGCCGCGCCGCTCGAGCCGTACAAAATCTGGTGAACCGGGGGGCGGGGTCGTACCTGGTGGTGGCTCATGGAAAAATTCTCAACTGCGCACTCTGGTCCATCTTCGGTATTCCCCCGCTGGGCAGTACGAGGGGCCTGCGGTTTTCCTTTGCCGACCTTGGCTACGCAGTACTGGAATACCAGCCTCAGCAACACCTATGGCACTTAGACAAGTTCGAAATGGGCTTCAACACCTTAGCGAACCCGCTCGAGGTAGCGCCACCCCAGCCCGGCTAGGCGCACCTGCCGTTGGTAAACCCGTCCCTCCACCGCATCGCGCCACTGGCCGGGGGGCAGCGGCATAAGAGCCTCTTCGCTACTGTTGTTGAAGGCCGCCAGCACCTCCCCCACCCCCGGCTCACCGCGCAGGAAGGCCATCAGGGCCTCCTCGCCCCGGTAGGTGCGGAAGAGCGGGCTCTGGAAAGCCTTGAGCTGGCCCTTCAGGCGGCCCAGCAAGCGGTAGTGCTGGAGCACCTCGGCGCGACACCGATCCCACTGAAGGGGGTAGCGGTATAGCTCGTTTACCGGCCACTGCCCCCGCTCGCCGGTAAACCCGCACTCCTCGCCCTGGAACACCACCGAGGCCCCCGGCAGGGCATAGAGCATAGCCGAAGCCAGCCGCAGCCGGGCCAGGGCCTCCGGGCTGGGAGTATCGCGCAGGCCGCCCCCGCCCAGCTCGGTCAGGACGCGCGGGGTATCGTGGGAGCCGATCAGGTTAAAGCCCATCGCCGCCACGGCCTCAGGATAGGTCGCATAAACCCGGGCCAGATCGGCCAGGGCCCGTCGCCCGTTCTGCAAAGGCCCACCGCGCGCAAAGCCCAGAATGCCCCCAAAGGCCGGCGGCGAGCCGCCGCGCCCCAGGGTGTAGTTCATCAGGGAGTCGAACTGGTCGCCCTGAAGGTACTCCGGGCGCAGGTCCCAGACCTCCCCCACCAGGTACACCTCGGGCTTTTGCGCCTTGAGTTCAGCCCGCCAGCGCCGCACGAACTCGGGCGAGATCTCGTTGGCCACATCCACCCGGATGCCATCGAAGCCAAAGTTGAGCCAGAACCGGGAGACCCGGATCAAATAGTCCTGCACCTCGGGGTTGGCGGTATTGAGTTTGGGCAGGCTGCCCAGGTCGGCCCAGCCCACATAGGCGCGGCCATCGCCGGGGGTAAAGGGCCACTGGCGGATGAAGTACCAGTTCCAGTAGCGCGACTCGCGGCCCTTCTTCACCACGTCCTGGAAGGCCCAGTGGCCTAGGCCAGTGTGGTTGGGCACAAAGTCGAAGATGACCCGGATGCCCTGGCGCCGGGCCTCGCTCAGCAGGCGCTTGAGGAGGGCGTTGTCGCCCAGGCGGGGGGCCACCCGCACGTAGTCGTGGGTGTCGTAGCCATGGGCCGAGCCTGAATCGAAGAGGGGGTTGAAGTAAATCAGGTTCACCCCCAGCGCGCGCAGGTGGGGCAGGCGCTGTAGCACCCCGGCTAAGTCGCCGCCGTAGTACTGCTGGCAGCAGTGGTAGTCACCGGGGGGATCGCTCCAGCGCGAGAGGTAGGGAGGTTTCCCGCTCCAGGTTTTGTCGAAACGGGCCTGGGAGGTCTTTAGGGCCAGGTGGTCGTTGCGGGGGTCGCCGTTCCAGAAGCGGTCGGGGAAGATCTGATAGCCCACCCGCCCCGCCACCCAGTCCACCGCGCTAAAGCGCTGGGCCGGAACCTGGTAGGGGCCAAAGGTCTGCGCTTGGCCTTCCTGGTCTACTACCTGCAGACGGTACTGCTGCGCGCTAAGCGGCAGGGTGCCCCGCCACATGGTTCCCTCGAGCGTGCGAAGCTGCAACAGCATGGGGTAGGGCCGGTCGGCCAGCAGGGTGGCGGAACGCACTTCTTCGCTCGTCCAGAAGCGCACCGAAAGCCGCCCGGCCACCTGCGAGAGGAAGCGGGGGTTGGCGGGGTCGTGCTCGAGCAGGGCTTTTTCCGGCTCCGGTGAGGCTTCAGCAGTCCGGCCCACCTCGCGCACCGCATTCTTGCCACCCTGACCGTCGTCCACGCAGCCCTCGGCCTCGGCATCCACCTGCGGCGTGCCAAAGGTTTCGTCTTCGCACATGTCTTTGGGCCACTGCCCATTGACCACAAACTTGTACTGCACCGGGCCTGGCGGCAGCTCTAGCGTTACCTGCCAGACCCCTTCCTCGGTCTTCTGCATGGGCAGCTCGGCCCAGTTGTTGAAGCTGCCCCGCAGGCTCACCGAGCGCACCTCGAGGCCATAGGGGGGGTCGTAGGTGAAGGTAACAGCCACCTTTTGTTGGGCCCATGCCAGGCTGAACAGCAGAAGCCCAAGCCACATCCAATGTCTTAGTGCATACATCCGCCACCTCCAGAACACTCGCGTTGCTTCATCCTGTGCTTTGGTGCGGGCTTGGGGCCACCGCGGTCTGCGGCCTGAGCACCATCCACACCACCCCCGCCAGCACCAGCCCCGCCCCCAGATACCCCAGCAGGCTGAAGCGCTCGCCCCACCACAGCCAGGCTGCAAAAGCCGCCACCACCGGCTCTATGGTCGCCACCACCGAGGCCCGGGTGGCCTCGAGGTGCCTGAGTCCGGCAAAGTACAGCGTCACGGCAAAAAAGGTGGAAGCCACCGTCAAAAAAGCGATGGCGGCCCAGGCCTCGGCATTTTTGGGAACAAAATCCACAAAAGGCAAGAGCCCCAGCGCCCCCACCGGAAGCGCATACAAAAACACCGTGGGGGTGGTGTATTTGCTCAGATAAAGTTTGCCAAACAGGTAGTAGGTGGCATAGGTCAGGGCCGAGAGCAGGCCCCAGAACACCGCAGCCAGGGTCACCCGGGCCCCACCCCCTTGCAGGCTCACCAGGGCCACCCCCAAAAGGGTCAGGGCCACCGCCAAAAGCTTATGGGCGTCCATGGGCTCGCGCAAAAACAGCCAGGAGAGCAGGGCCACTATAGCTGGGGCGGTATAGAGCAGCACCGCCGCCAAAGCTGCGCCCCCACTCTCGATGGCAAGCTGGTAGGCCCCATAAAAAAGCGAGATGCCCACCAGGCCAAAGCCCAGCACCGCCCCAGCATCGGCGCGCTCGAGGCGGATTTTTTGTATTAGAACGGCCTGGGCACCAAACAACACCGCACCCAAAGCCGCCCGCCAGAAGGCCACCTCGAGGGGGCCCACCCCCTGCTCAAAGGCAAATCGGGAGACCACCCCAAGGAGCCCCCACAAGCAGGCGGCGGCCAGCACATACAAATACCCGATCAAGGCTTACTCAACCGCGTGATTACGGCGACGGGCCATCCAGCTCCAGACCAGACCCAGGCCCAAAAACAAGCCCGAGCCAAACACCACCAGGTAGGTGATCCAGAGGCGGGGGTTCACATTGTAAAAGTCGCGGCTGCGCTGGGCCGTGAGGGCCACCAGGTAGTCGCGGATGGTGATGAAATTCATCGTGGCCAGGATAATGGCTACCAGGAGCAGAACCAGCCCCAGAATTAAGGAGATGCGACCCAAAACGCTCATGACCTAAGTTTACCGGATTTGGCGAGGGATTTGATATTGCTATACTTAGAGAATGACCAAGGCGCCCGAAACTCTCCCCCGCGACGAGCTGGTCTTCGACCTGATCCGCCAGGAAGAAGAGCGCCAGCGCAATGGCCTCGAGCTCATTGCCTCGGAAAACTTCACCTCGGCCCAGGTGCGCGAAGCGGTGGGCAGCGTGCTCACCAACAAGTACGCCGAGGGCTACCCCGGCAAGCGCTGGTACGGCGGCTGTGAGATTGTAGACCAGGTTGAAACCCTGGCCATCGAGCGGGCCAAACAGCTTTTTGGGGCGGCCTGGGCCAACGTGCAGCCCCATTCTGGCTCTAGCGCCAACATTGCGGTGTACGCCGCGCTGCTCAAACCCGGCGACACCGTCTTGGGCATGGATCTGTCGCACGGCGGCCACCTCACCCACGGCTCCCCGGTCAACTTCTCGGGCATCAACTACAGGTTTATTGGCTACAAGGTGCGCCAAGAAGACGAATTGCTGCACATGGAGGACGTGCGGGCTTTGGCCCTGGAGCACAAGCCCAGAATGATCATCTGTGGAGCCAGCGCCTACAGTCGCATCCTCGATTTTAAGGCCTTCCGCGAGATTGCCGACGAGGTGGGGGCCTACCTGATGGCCGACATCGCCCACATCGCGGGGCTGGTAGCGGCAGGACTGCACCCCTCGCCCCTGCCTTATGCCCACGTGGTCACCTCGACCACCCACAAGACCCTGCGCGGCCCACGCTCCGGCCTGATTTTATCGAACGACCTCGAGGTGGCCGCCATCCTGGATCGCTCCATCTTCCCCGGAACCCAGGGGGGGCCTTTGGAGCACGTTATCGCGGGCAAAGCAGTGGCTTTCTGGGAGGCTTTGCAGCCCTCCTTCAAAACTTACTCAGCCCAGATCATCAAAAACGCCCAGACCCTGGCTGCCGAGCTACAAAAGCGCGGCTACCGCATCGTTTCGGGCGGCACCGACAACCACCTTTTTGTGGTGGATCTGCGCCCCCAGGGCCTCAACGGCAGCAAGGCCACCCGGCTCTTAGACGCCGTCCACATCACCATCTCCAAAAGCACCCTGCCCTACGACAGCGAGAAAATCATCCACGGCGGCGGCATCCGCATCGGCACCCCGGCCATCACCACCCGCGGCATGACCGAGGAACACATGCCCCTCATCGCCGAGTTTATTGACCGGGCCCTGAAAGGCGATAACCCCGAAACGCTCAAGGCCGAGGTAAAAGCCTTTGCCTCGCAGTTTCCGCTCCCTTAGCCACACCTCGAGCAATCGAGCTGGCTCGAGGTGGGTCTCCAGCAAAACTTACCTTTGCTGAAAACCAAGCCAGGGCTATTGCAAGGGGTACACAAGCAACCCCAAGCGGGATACACTCGAGGTCGGACTATCGGAGGAAACCTATGATTCAAACCCCTTCCAAAAACCAGGCCCTGATCGAGCGGCGGCATAAGGTTGTCCCCAGAGGCGTTTCGCAAGTACACCCCATCGTGATAGAGCGCGCCGAGGGCGGGAAAATCTGGGACGTAGACGGCAACGAGTACCTGGACTGGTTCGGCGGCATCGGGGTGCTGAACGTCGGGCACAACCACCCCAAAGTGGTAGCAGCCGTGGAAAAACAACTGCGCCGCTACCTGCACACCTGCTTTCCCGGGGTGGCCTACGAGCCCTACATCGAGCTGGCCGAGCGAATCACAGCCACCGCGCCCATTGGCGGCGAGAAAAAGGCTTTCTTTATCAACACCGGCGTGGAAGCCACCGAGAACGCCATCAAGATTGCCCGGGCCTATACCAACCGGCCTGGGGTGATTGCCTTCCGGGGCAGCTTCCACGGGCGCACCCTGATGGGCATGACCCTCACCGGCAAGTCCAATCCCTACCGCCAGAACTTTGGCCCCTTTGCCCCCGAGGTCTACCACGCCCCCTACCCCAGCGAGTACCACGGGGTGGACACCCGCAAGGCCCTGGAGGGGCTGCACGAGGTCTTCGATACCCAGATCCAGCCCGAGCGGGTGGCCGCCATCATCATCGAGCCGCAGCTGGGCGAGGGCGGCTTCACCCCGGCCCCCAAGCCCTTCCTCAAAGCCCTGCGCAGCCTCACCCAGAAGCACGGCATCGTCTTCATTGACGATGAGGTGCAGACCGGCATTGGCCGCACTGGCAAATTCTGGGCCATCGAGCACGCCGAGGTGGAGCCCGACCTAATCTGCTTCGCCAAGAGCATCGGGGGCGGGATGCCCATCGGCGGGGTGCTGGGCAAGGCCGAGATCATGGACGCCCCCCTGGTGGGCGGGCTGGGCAGCACCTTCGGCGGCAATCCCCTCTCGTGTGCGGCGGCGCTGGCGGTGCTGGACATCTTCGAAGAGGAAAACCTGCTGGAAAAAGCCCAGAAGCTGGGGGAGGTTCTGCACGAAGGCTTCCGCCAGATTCAGGCCCGCTTCCCCCAGGTGGTGGGCGATGTGCGCGGCCTGGGGCCCATGATTGCCATGGAACTGGTCAAAGACCCCAGCTCCAAAAGCCCCGATGCCCAGCTCGCCAACCGCCTGCTGGAGATTGCCCGCGAGAAAGGTTTGCTGCTCTTTAAGGCCGGCATGCACGCCAACGTGATCCGCTGCCTGGTGCCGCTGGTGGTAAGCGAAGAGGAAGCCCGCAAGGGCCTGGCCATTCTGGAAGCGAGCCTCGAGCAGGCCCTGAGCGAAGCCAAATAGAGCGCTCTTCACAATTATTGAACCGCTCAAAACTTGATAGGAGTTACGCACTTGAGTGAGGATTTGGGGGGAAATAAGATTGATAAAATCGCGTACAGAACGGCATTTACCCGAATCCTAAGGTGCCTGCGTTTACAAGGTATAACGATTCCAGAAACAAGAAGCCCACAACGTCAATAAAACACGATTCCGACGGGCTGAAGTGAGGAGCCAACCCATGGTTTTGTCAACGTTCAACTGCGTAAGTCCTAACTTGATTGCTTTGCCCTGCACAGCACAGTTGCCTCCCATCCGGGAGGCAACGTCTTGTGAAAAGTGCGATAATTCTGGTTGTAGAAACAGCTTATACCAGATTCGGTTAGTTCGTCACCGAACGGTGACGAACTAACCCGACCGAAGGGAGTGCTCTAGGATTCAAAAAGATAGCCTCTTAGCGCTTTTTGTTTGAAGATTATCTTTTTGAATCCGGTATTACACGGCGTCAAGGCCTGAAATCTGGGGAGCCATACTGCAAAACCCGCAGTTTGCTGGGAGCATTCACATCCTCCAGGATTACAAACACCAGCTTGCCTGGCTGGCTGGCATACTCCAGGAGGGGGGCATCGCCACACTGCAACTTGAGGGTGGGAATCCTACCACCGTAGTCATAGGGCATGTACGTAAATTTGTAAAAACCTCTCCACGCTTCCAGCGGCGGCAGTGGGAGGCCGAGAACTTCCCCCCGCAAGGGGCTGGTGGCAGGCCGGTTCATCTGAAACCGAACCGCAGAGTAGCCCCCTTCAGTTCTTAAGTCCGGATCCCATTCAGCAGGAATCTCCTCTTGATTGTGCTCCCGGAGGCTTCCCGGATAGAACAAAAGGATGCGGGGAGAAAGGTAGCCGCTATCCCCTGGCGCTACGCGTACCTCAGCCCGGAGGCCCTCCGGGCACAGGGCTGGGTTTTCCGGAAAGTAGAACAGAAATGGTCTCGCTGGTGAGGGAGAAGGAAAGGGACAGGCGGAGAGCAGCGGCAGCAGCGACAGTAGTGCCATTTTGAGCCATCTCATATATCCACCTCAGTCACGCGGCCCATCCCCAGGGGGTGGGGTTGGGTTATCGCCCGGGTTGGGAGCTGTTGGGGTGTAAAGCCGATAGGCCCCAAAGGACATGTCGTAATAGTCGCTCAGGAAAACGGTGTCGCTTTTATTCCAGTACTTCGCATCATCGGTGCGGGCATGGTAGGGAAGGTCAGTTCGATTACTAATGTTGACAACGGCATAGTTCTCCGACCAGTCCCAGTACTCCAGAATTTTGAACTTTTTGGCCAGGGCAAAGTGGGCGTTGCCGAAGCGAACGCCGTTCACAATAAGCGGAATGGAGTTATTGGTCTGATAGCCCACAATGGCAGGCATCTCACTGCCCGAAGGAGCGCCGATAGAGGCCTTGAGGACCCCATTCACCCCCCAGGTGGCCTGCGACCAGGTTACAAAATTCAGAACTGGCGGCAGGATTATGGATAGGCTGGGAAGGTCAAAATCCCGCGACCAGACCCCGGTCAGTCGCTCGGGCCAGTTGTTGTCGGCCAACCAGGAATTTCCACCATTAAGTAGACCCGAAAAGCTGGTGTTGGTTTCACCTCTAAAATGTGTGGAGCCCATTTTTTCTGGCAGCCATGCTGCGTAGACATCCCGCGTGACCCCGTTGATGTCCTTACTGCCCACCCGCACCGGCCAGAAAACCATTTGCATGAATTTTTCTTGCTCGGACGTGGTCGCGGCGCTGCCTACCGTTACTGTAGCCCCATGTGGAGACAAGTTGTTGTTTGGTAGGCGAATCACACGGCTGTTCCCAAATCTGCCCGCGGCCCTGTTCCAGTCCAACAACCGGGCCACCGACATGGCGCCGCAGCCTACAAGATATTGTCCACCGTTGTACTGGTCACCCGTGATCAGGCCCCGTGAAATTGGGCTGGGGTAATCGTAATCGCCCCACACCCCCGTTCCAACTTGGTAGGGCGCGGCCAGCGGGTTGCTGTAGTTCTGGTTTGGATTTTCCCGCCAACCGATATTCCAATGGATGTACTGATAGTTTCCGAAATCGAGATCCCTAAGATTGATATTCGTGGGATTGCTTATTTCACCTTCTACAACTCTAACCGTACACCACCACGCAAAATGATTCACACAGTCGTTTCTGGTTGTAACCTGGCTACTGACCCCATTCTTGAAGAACTGGCTACCGATGTGCATCACAGGATCGTTGGTAGCACCTGAGGCCGTAGGCGCGGGCACGCCTTTGGGCGACTCGTCCAGTAGTCGCTTCCAACGTTTCGCCATTTCTCTTGGAATATCCCCCTGCTCTACACTACTGGCAATCGCGGCAAAGGCTTTTCTGATCGCATCGGTTTCGTCCGCAGAGAGGCGGTTTCCTCTGGCGTCCAACCATTCCTGGCCCCTAACTGCATACAGGCCATCGCCGTACTTAACCAACCGGCATTCGCCACAGGTTTGCTGAATAGATTTGAAGATATCGACTGGAAAGAGGCTGCCGTGGAAGGTTCGATTGGTTGCAGCGCCCGTTAAATAAACCACATTACCGTTCTTTGCTGTGCTTACAGATTGCCAAAAGCTGCTTGGGCGTTCACCGTCCACTATCAAGTTAGCCCAAAAAGCCGGACGCATAAGCGGATCATGAATAAGGGTGGACACAACCCATTTGTTCTGAGCGGTTTGGAGGGTCAAGTCCAGGTCGTCTTTCGAAGCATTAATGGCGAGTGCTTGTCCGATGTGTGCCGGAACCGTTTCATAGGTCAAAGAGTCCTGTGCACGGCTTGCTTGTTGCGACCCGCACGCCGCCAGCAACAGGGTTAGCCCAACGACCAACGACCAACGACCAACGACCAACGACCAAAAGATGAAAAACGCATAGCTGAATTCACCTCCATAGTCCAGGCTACATTTTTGGGGTAGCCAGGATCATGGTAGAGTAGTGTTTTAAGTTAAGTCAATAGCTAATATTTTGTTTATATTAAGTAAAAATTTATTGCTTCCTAGACCAAGCCGCTATGCAGCACCACAGTCATTTGTGCCAAACGCTCCCTGGCACTACTACAAGGGCATCCTTTACTCTTCCTGACCTTTCTCTAAGGTAGGGGCTTCTGCCCTTGGGTGTCTTGCTTAGGTAACTGCACACCTATCCCAGAACGGTTCAAAAGTGCGGTGTCTTTTGGTAGTCTATGCGCCAACCATGATCGCCGCCGCACGGCCCCCAGTCACGGGGGAATCCCTTTCCATACAGAACGTGGTCAAAAAATTCGGTGACTTCACCGCGCTGGGGGGGGTAAGCCTCGAGGTTCCCATGGGTGAGTTCTTCACCCTTTTGGGGCCTTCGGGCTGTGGCAAAACCACCCTGCTGCGGATTATTGCCGGCCTCGAGGTGCCCACCGAGGGCCGGGTTGTGCTGATGGGCAAAGACATCACCCCCCTGCCCGCCAACCAGCGCCCGGTCAATACCGTGTTTCAAAGCTACGCCCTTTTTCCCCACCTGTCGGTGCGGGAAAACATCGCCTTTGGCCTCAAGAGCCGCCGCATGAGCCAGGCCGAGGTGGAGCGGCGGGTGCGGTATGGGCTGGAGATGTTGCAGCTCGAGCGCTTCGCCGAGCGGCTGCCCCACCAGCTCTCGGGCGGCCAGAAGCAGCGGGTGGCCCTGGCCAGGGCGCTGGTGAATGAACCCCAGGTGCTTTTGCTCGACGAGCCCATGAGCGCCCTCGATGCCAAGCTGCGGGCCGAGGTGCAGGTGCAACTTCGGCGCTTGCAGCAGCAACTGGGCCTGACCTTTATCCTGGTTACGCACGACCAGGACGAGGCCATGGCCGTCTCGGATCGCATCGCCCTGATGCGCATGGGCCACCTCGAGCAGGTCGGCACCCCCGACGAGGTCTACGAGCGGCCCCGCACCCGCTACGCCGCCGAGTTCCTGGGGGCGGCCAACCTGATTAAGGGCCAAAGGCTTCCCCTGGGCTTCGAGACCGCCTTTGGCAAGCTGGCCCTGCGCCAGACCCCACCCTGGGACGAGGGGTATGTGGCCATCCGGCCCGAACGGGTGCGGCTATCCGAGGTGGAACCCCAGCAGAACGGCCTGCGGGTGCGGGTGCGCGAGGCGGTCTACCGTGGGGCCTATCAGGAGGTATGGCTCGAGGCCCGGAGGGCGCGAGCATCCGATGAATTGCGGGAAAATTCATCGAGCAGTGCAATGGCCTCGTCTTCGCTCGAGGCCCGGAGGGCGC